>NZ_JBHYUG010000003.1:0-29914 GCF_042749375.1 Streptomyces sp. NPDC059477
GCGCCCGCGCGGGCGCGGCGCTTGGGGCTCGCCGAGAACTCGACACGTGCTCCCGCGGGCCTGTCCGGCTGCCGGGTCCTGGCCGCATGGAAACCCTCGTCTCGCGACGCCACGTCAAATCCTGTACAAATTGCGCCCGGTCAGATTCAGGGGCGCGGCTAAAAGGGGAGGATGCAATGATCGTCGTCGCAGGGATGAATGCGGGCGTATTTTATGCGCAGACGGAACAAGAAGTGGCGGCGCTCGTAGAGCACATCATGAACGATCTCATTCAGTCTGGTAGGACTCCGGACGGCTTCGAGATAATTCCGGAGAGGGCCGATGTCAGCATCGTCCCGGGGAAGTATCCGGAAGAAACAGACGAGAGGTGGCCGAGTAACTACCTGTACGTCTCGGTGAATACCCGCAGTGGCTATGGGGCACTGAAATGGTGGACGAACAAGGTTTCACCGGGGGCACCTGAAGATGACCTTTCTCAGTTCATCTGGACGTCAAGCAGTCCCAATCCGCCCTCATCTGACCCCATGTTGATCTCGGATCCCGGAACGCCCACGTACTACTCCCGGGAGGCTGCTATTCCAGTATCACAAGTCCGCAAAGCACTCGAAGAGTTCTGTCGAGATCGGACCGGTGAACGACCGAACAGCGTTTCCTGGCTACTGCTTGAGCAGACGGTATAGGAACTAGTGGATCCATCGGCAGTGCCGTGCTCTTGCGCTCTGCGAGGACACGGCACTGCGCCTGGGGAGTTCAGACCCTTTCACGACATCGGAACCCGGTGAGAATCGCCGACATGAATCCCCGTCGCACTGTTGTAAGAAAGCCTTGCCGACGCTGGTTACAGCAGGCGCTGGAGCCAGACGGGGACGAGGCCGGCCGCTCCGGTGCCGGCGCCGTAGCAGGCGCGGCGCTGGAGTGGCGAGGCGCCGTGTGCTGGCGGGTCAGCCCACCGCGAGACCTCCCCCGCCGGCCGGCCGTCACCAAGTTGGTCGGTAGCGCGACGGATCAGCCCGGGATCACTGCGCCCTCTGGCACGCCGAACCACTTTCCAGCGCCTCCGCCAGCCCGGCCGTCGGCGTCTGCGTCCTTACGTCGGCTGCCCAGGCCGTGAAGCTGTCCGGACGGACGAGGACCGCTGCCGGTTCCGTGCGGGACGGACAGCCGGCCGTCAGGGTGTCGACGCGGTCGGCATACCCCGCAGCGAGGGCCCGGAGCTCGGGTCGTCGGTGAGGTCGAGCAGGAGCGCCCGGCCGCCGTGGAGGCGGTCCGCGAGGCGGCCGCCGTCGGTGAGGTCGAGGTCCGGGGTGCTGAAGCCGGTCAGCGGGTGCTCGCCCGGCAGCTCGTACCGCACCCCGCCACCGTTGAGCCGCGCGGTGAGGTACGTGGTGCCCACGACCGTCCCCGCCAGGTCGCTGACGATCGCGCGCAGGGCCCGGGACTGCGGGTCCGGGCGCATGGCCGCGACCTGGGACCGGGTCCAGTCCAGGACCCACTCACCCACCAGGTGCCGCTCGGAGGTGTACGTGTCCAGCAGCCCTTCCGGCGCCCGGCCGCCGATCACCGCGGCGAGCTTCCAGCCGAGGTTCGTCGCGTCCCCGATGCCCGGGCTCAGCCCCTGGCTCCCGAACGCGGAGTGCACGTGCGCGGCGTCGCCCGCCAGCAGCACCCGGCCCTCGCGGTACTCGGTGACCTGGCGGGCGTGGTCGGTGCAGCGGGTCGCGGTCCGCACCCCGGTGATCGTGACGTCCACACCCGATACGCGGCGCAGCCGCACCTCGAGGTCCTCGGTGGTCACCGGCACGTCCCGGTCGGCCGGCGGGCCGCCGAACTCCACGGTGACCACGCAACCCGGCATCGGCCCATGGGTGGGCGTACACCCCGGTGTCCGTGGCGGTCCAGCCGACCTCCAGGTCCTCGGCGCCGGTCATCTCCACTACCGACTGGCCACAGGTGATTTCCTGGTCCGTACCGGGAAATTCGAACCTCGCGAGCTTGCAGACCGTGCTGCGGCCGCCGTCGCAGCCCACGAGCCAGCCTGCCCGGATGGCCCCGTGGCTGGTCCGTACGGTGACGGCTCCGTCATCCGCGTCGAAGCCGGTCAGCTCCACTCCCCGGCGCACGCCGACGCCGAGTTCGTCCGCCCGCCGAGCAGCCGCTCGATGTCCTGCTGCGCCACGAAAGCGATCTCGGCGGCGGGTCCGGCGTCGCCGAGGCCCGGCTCCGTACGGTAGAGCAGGCCGGCGCGCAGCATGATTCCGGCGAAGTGCCCGACGAACCCGAGCCCTTGGCCCGCAGCCCCGCCTCCGTCCCCGCCGTTCCGTTCACGCAAGAACGCCTGGAAACGGTCCATCGCCTGCCGCTGCACCTCGGCCAGCGCGGGCAGCATGCCCCGGCGGTAGAGCGCCTCGGCGCTGGGCGTGGTGATCGCCCCACCCTTGACCGTCGGGTCCGCTTCGGTGAGGCGCCCCAGGACGGCCACCCGCCCGCCTCCGAGCCGGAGTTCGCAGGCCAGCATCAGTCCGACCGGGCCGCCTCCGACCACCACTACGTCCGGAGAAACCCCCCACCCTCAGGCGAATCCCACGGAACGGTGCCGGACCGGTGGGTGTGGTCGGGGCCGGGGCTGCTGGGGCGATATCGGCCGGACCGGCGCGGGTGCAGCGCCGGGCGGCAGGATCCGCAAGGCGCGTACGACCGTCGGCCCGCCGTATTGTTGGCGGCCTTGTCGGCGGTACAGCATGTCGGACCCGCTGCGCCCGCCCAGATGATCGGGTCTGTCAGAGGGGGCCTTTAAGCTCCGTTCATGATCAGCGGGTGGTGTGCCCGCGCTGCGGGAAGGCGCTGAGTTGGACTGGTGGGACAGGAAGCCGGAGGACCGGGCGCGGTGGGTGCTCGACCCTCTGGTGGGGGTGGGGCCTCTGAGGTTTGGGATGGACTCCGACGAGGTGGAAGCCGCTCTGGGAGGCCCGCTCTACGGCGGCGGGCAGGTGGCGGCTGACGGTAGCTCCTGGAGCCGGTACCGGGAGACGGGGCTGACCTGCGTCTATGACCGGGGGATGATCCTGGTCGGCGTGGCGGTCGATGCTCTGGAAGGCCCGTTGGTCCGGGTCGGGGTGGTTGAGCTGATCGGCCGGGTTCCCTCCGAGGTGCGCGCCGAGATCCACGAACTCGCCCGCCGGGAGGGGACCCCGGTGCGGGTGAACTGGAGCGGGGACCCGGAGATCGTGGCCTGGGGGGTGTCCATGGACACCGCACAGGAGTGGGGACTGTCTGCCGATGGGCACCTGGGCCGGAAGGACTCGGTTCTCACCTCGGCCCTGTTCGTCGGGCCCGAACTCGCCAACGACCCCTATGCGACCGCGCCGATCATCCATTGGCGCGACGTCCGCGGGCGGGGGAAGAACCTGGGGGCCTGGCCGGTGACGCCCGACCACGACCGTCCGCGCTGGGAGTGGGTGCCGCTGGAGCAGGTGGGCCCGCTCCGCTTCGGGATGAGCCCGCCGGAGGTGGCGGCCGCACTCGACGGCGAGGTACCGGCCGGCCGGATGGGCCACTTCCCCTTCTGGTGGCACGGCAAGGACGGGCAGTGGAATCTCCACGAGGACCGCTTCGAGAAGACCGGCGTGAGCGCGCACTACTCGACCGGCCCGGACGGCATCCCGCGGCTGGGCGCGGTGACCGCCCACGGCCGCACCGGACCCCAGGTCCTCTACGCCGGCATCCCGCTGGTCGGCACGACACCCTCCGCCCTCGACGCGGCCCTGCTCCAGCATGTCGAGGACCACAACCTGGGCCTGCTCTTCAGCCCCAGCGGAGCAGCCCTCCCGGACGGGCTCAACCTGGACTTGGACACGACGAGAGTCGACGACGCCACGGTGAGCGAGGCCACGTTCTGTGCGGAACAATGGGAAATATAGGGCTGTACGCGGGCTGGCCCCTGCGGGCACAGCCCGCGTACACCGCGGGCAGGAGTTGTCCGATCGCGTCCGCGTGGTCGGACACCTCCCCCGTTGCGCAGACCTCGCCGTGGTGGTGCGAGAATCGGCCTGAAGCTGGGGAACCGCGTGGCGTCTGGGCGGAGTTCCCCATCCGGAACGCCAGGATGATCAGTTCCGTCGGGCCTCGCGGGAGATCGGCCGTCTGTTTCTGCGGGAGCTTCGGCGGGTGATGCACCTGGTCATGAGAGTGATCGCGGCAACGGACCATGTAGACCAGGCGCGGCATCGACGTCGCCGTCCGAGCGCCGCCCTTCTCCTTCGCCGGCTCGCGGGTGGCGACCAGGGCCTGCCGCGCGAGGTCGACCCTGCTCACCTCGGTGCTCACGCGATCACCGTCCCGGCCGTGTCGCCGTCCAGGGATCGAGCGGCGAATTCGGGCCGCTGGTCCGTGCATGGCGCGGCGGCAGTCAACTGAGTGCGGGCCGCAGCCTGAGCGCGCACCTGATCCAGGCGCGTCGCCAGCAGGTACTGCGCGGTGTGCTCCGCTCACTCGCCGTGTCGTCTGCTCTCGTCGCGGCGGTGACCGCGTCGGCGCCGTTCTGTGTGTGGTCCGGCCGGACAGCGGGTGTGCTGGTCCGGGGCTGGTCGATAGGCTCGGGCATCAGGGCCTGCCTTTTCGTGATTGTTGAGGTGGGCCTGACCCGTCCCGGAGCGCCAACTCAGCAGCACGGGCTGCTTGTTGGTCGCAGGAGCCTAGACGACCAGGGACGGCCCGCCGGCGGCGACGACCTGATCCGCGAATTCTGGGACGGCGGGAACGGTCTGTCGTACCGGCAGATCGCGGCTCGACTGGACGTGAAGACGAGCATGGTGCAGGCAGTGTTTCGCGGGAAGGGATCAGGAACGACCCGCCCGCGTGTGAACGAGTCAGAGGAGCAGGCGTGACCGACTACCACTACGTCATCACCATACGGTTCGAAGAACACGGCGGTGTGGTGACCCGTACGACGAGCGGCGTCCTTGGCGCTTCTGCCGGCGACACCCGAATGACCCTGTACGGAAGAGCGTTCGCTGATGCCTGCCGGTCTGCAGACACCAACGCCTACTACGCGTCGGTGCTGTTCTTCGAACTCCAGCGGAATGATCTGGTATGACCGCGGATGACCTGGTGCAGTGGCTGCGTGCCCAGCTCGACGAGGATGAGCGGATCGCTGGCAGGTTCGGGGTGACGGTGCGGTGGGCGCCAACTCCTCGCACTGGCCCGTCGCCTACACCGACAGCCACCGCGCGAGCGCGGACTGCCGTCACATCGCCGCGCATGATCCGGCGCGAGCGCTGCGGGAGATCGACGCCAAACGGCAGATCCTCGCCCTCCACATCCAGGAGGACACCGGAGCGGAGGGATGCATCGAGTACCTGGACCAGTACGGGTGGCAGAGCTGGATGCCTCTGGCCCGGCTCAAGTGCGCGATCTGCGGACTGGCGGAACCAGACGGCAAGGGGATCCCCTGCACGACGCTGCGCGTGCTCGCGCTCCCGTACGCGGACCGGGACGGCTACCGCTACGAATGGCGGCCGTATCTCCCGCCGGCGCCTGGGACGGCCGACGGGGCCCGGTCCGAGGCGGACTCCGGGCGGGCAGGCGCTGCTGGCCACTGACACACAGCACGACGCCGAGATGTAGTCCGGCGTGCGGGGCGTGCCCGCCCGGATGAAGGTCACCACCCGCAAGGGCGAGCTGCCAGCACCGCTGCGAAGCGGACGGGGCCCTCAGCGTGGTGTGGTGTCGGTGGCCAACTAGAATTCCCCGACCGCGACCAGCTGACGGGGGGACATGTGGCCACACCCGAGCTCACTGTCGGTGACGACCATGTGGATGTGAATCTCGCAAGGAGGCGCAGCGATGTCCGTCGTGCACCTGGTCGCCAGTCGCCCGGAATTCGTGTGGGAACTGCGCACCTCAGCCGGACCGGTCGGTCACGCCGAGGCCCTGGACGGCGAGTCGGTGTGGATCACCCGGATCATCGTCCAACCGAGCCATCGAGGACACGGATACGCCAGTCTCCTCTTGCACGCTGTCCTTGACTACTTCCCCGACACCGTCGTTGGCCTCGCGGCGTGCCCTCTCCCAACTCCAGAACCTGGCCTCGATCGCGAGGAGCTGCGCGCCTGGTATACACACCACGGCTTCGTCTCCGCTCCGCTGAGCAACGATCCAGACCGCATGCTCCGCCCGCCCACCCCGTGACAGGTACCCACCGTGCCCAGCCGATCGGAGGCGGGGGAGTTGGCCGCTGGCGGGGACCGCCTGTGGGGAGGTGCTGGCCAGGCGCGGTTGACGAGGACCTTGTCAGCGGCGTTCGGCCCGGTGCTGGCGGACAGCACCTGCACTCCCCAGTCAGTGCCTGCCTGGATTCGGGGCGGATGCGCGAGGGCGGGCCGGCTGAGACCACGCGGGCGTGTGCGGGGATGTGCCGGAGACGGGCGTCGGACGTCGACCGCTGCTGGCGGTCCTTCTTCCGGCGTTTCGACCTTGAGCACACGTTCCGCCTACTCAAGCAGACACTCGGCTGGGCCAAGCCCCGGCTTCGCAGTTCGGATGCGGCCGACCGGTGGACCTGGTTGGTGATCGCCGCCTACGCCCAACTCCGGCGCGCCCGACCACTGGCCACCGACCTCCGCAGGCCCTGGGAGAAACCGACCGAGCCGAACAGGCTCACCGACTGCCCCTTGACAAACGCGACGGCAGTACTCAGGGGTTGAGGCTTGTAGGCCCGCATGTTGAGGTGTCGCGTGTTCCAGCTTGGACGACCCTCTTTAGTCACTCTGGGTGACGAGAACGGTGTCCGTGGTTCGTCTTCGGACGGATAAGTTCACCGTGGTGTGTTCGAGTCACTTCTGGAGGAGTCACCGGTGGACATTGTCGCGATTATGGAGGCGCTGGCCGAACAGGGCATAACCGTGCTGTTCAAGGCTGATGCTGAGCGGATGGCAGAGAGGCGAAAGCCCTGGACGTTCGTGGCCAGTGGCGCCCCCTTGCGGGACGACATCCTCGTGCGTACAGATGCTGCGTCGGTGGAGCAGTGCCTCGAAGCGTGCTTGCCCCGCCTGCGCGAACTGGGCTTCACGTTTCCGGCCTGGGTAGTCCCAGCTCGGACACCCGGGAGCAAGTAACCCACCAGTAGGTTCCGGAGGCTCAGCCTTTGCGGCGTGCGGCGTCGACTCGGTCGCCCGCCACGTCGCCGAACTCGACCCCGCCGCACTCCGGCGCACGTGACTCTTCGCCCCAATGACCAAACGCCTCACCCGCGAAGGCCCCCACACCGCCTGGACGAAAGGCCGACGGCCTGATTCTGTTGCCATCAAGGTACTACTTGGTCATTCCGGTGGCACCAGATCTGCAGCAGCACCCGCCAGTCCTCCTTCGCCTCTGGCGCTATCAGTTCGTTCGCTGTGGGCTATCCCCGTCGCTCTCCGCCGCCAGACTCCGCACATGTGCTTCTGCCTCAGCCAGAAGTTGACCAGGGACCAGCCAATAGTCGTAAATACCACCCTGCGCGGAGTTGTATCCGCAGAGCACGGCCACGCCCGTGCCAAGGCGATCCTTAAGCTCGCTGGCCAGCCAGCCGACAAAGCCGCTGTTGTCGGATGCAGCCGGAAAGTGAAAGGCGAAGACGCCGAAGACCTCAGCCTCGCTGCCCTGCGCCGGCTCGAGAACAGACCAGCTCTCCTCGTCACGCACCAGAGCAAGGGCGTCGGCGGACGACTGCGGTACCGGCCCTGCCGGGTACTCGTGATACGCCCAATGCCCGGACAACACTCTGAAAGTGGCCTCTGCGAGCACTCGACGCAGACGCCTACGAGTTTCCTGGGGTGTTTCGTAGCTAACGCTGACCATAGATCGTTCAACCGAGCGCATCACTCCGAGATTCCCAAGTTGAATCGGCGCTGGCGTATATGCAGGAGCTGATCGCTCCGCTGGAGCGGCCGGCCTGCTTCGGACCTCATCCCGCAGGAGGGCACCTGGTCGTTGGTCAAACGCGACATGGGCAACTTGGCCGCCGCTGACCTCAGCCAGGTCACCCGCGCCGTGAAACGCAAGCCCAAGACGCTCCAGTACCGGCCGGAGGTGATCGACGGCTGCCTGGCGGGTACTGGCCTGACCCTATCGGCGTGATCCTCAGAAGTAGCCGAAGAAGCGATTCCACCAGCTGGGCCGCTGAACATGCGAGGGCAGCCGGCTCGGCCCGTCGTAGTCGCTCTCCAGCAGTTCCTCGGCAACCACGACATAGCCGAGCTCGACCAGCGCCCGGTTGACCCTGGCGAGGTCGGCGCCGTCCAGCTCGCCCTCAGCCTGCGCCTCTTCCGTCCCGAGGAAGGCTCCGGGGTTGTCCGCGCACACCAAGGCCAGTGAGCCGAACTTGCTCACGCAGACGACGATCCGGGTTCCGCGTACAGTCGCGTCTCCGGGAACGACGACACGTCCGTACTCGCTGGAGTCCTGAGTGTCCTGCTCAGCCATGCATCGAGTTGCGAAGTCACCTTCGAGTCGGGCCACCAGAGCGCCGAAGCGGACGGCGCTCTCGCCACGGTTGTAGGACTGCGGCCACTCCAGCCACTCCGGATCATCAAGGTCGCGCAACAACGTCAGCAGATCCGCTTCGCTCTCGGTCATGCGTTCATCTTGTCGGGACACCCGCTCGCTGACGGGCTCGGGGTACCACCGCGCTCACCGTTCGCCCGACATCACCCGTTCAAGTTCAGTAGTTGCCGGCGTCCCATTGGAGTACAGCAGCCACCGGGGTGAGTTCGTCGATACGGGCCAAGTGCTTGCCGTACGCGGCCTCGGCTGCCCCGCCAGCCCATCGGGCCTTTGGGCTATTCCTCTTGTCTTTGGGCGGGGCGGTTGCATGCGGTGTGGTTCGGGGTGCTACCGGGTTCATCCCGCTCTGGCGGCGTTCATTCGGGTTCGGCGGTCATTTGTTTTTGAGGTTTGTTTTCCACCCCCCGAGCCGAGCGGATCTATGGAAAATGTTGCGCGAACTTAGAACACCGCAATTCCTGCGGTCGGCGGCGCCGATTACCGTCGACCATCGCGGTAACCCGCAGAGCTTCGCGGAACACGTCAACCCCGCACGCTCCCCGGGTTCGGGAAGAATTCTGAGTAGTGGAGATAGCGCGGGAGGCCGGGGTCGCCCGCGCTAGCGGGATGCGGCCAGGTCGGACATCACCGTCGTAGGCTTGCCTGGAGGGAGGGTCGGCTTCCCGGGTCGGGGGGGGAAGACGCGTGGCCGAGCAACTCGTCACCGGGGTGGAGCACGTGATTTCCTGCGCGGTGCAGGTGAGCGGTGGCTGGTGCCACATCGGCCTCGCGCGGACCCGTTGGAGCATCGTCGACGGGCGCCGCGCGACGAATGCCCGGCCCCGCCGTTACACCGCGCGGTGGATGGGCCCGGTCCTCTCCGAGGAGTACGCCGAACTCGTCGGTATCTGCGCCGCTTTGCTGGCGGTCCGGGGCGGGGAGGCGGCCGTCGCCTACGTCTCGGCGGCGGCACACGCTCTGGTGGCCGAGGCAATCGCCGACGCCTCCTGGGTGAAACTGCCCGCCGAGGTCGACGAGGAGCGGGTTCGCTCGGCGCTCCGCCGGCTGGTGGTCCTGCCGACGGGCGAGCCGCGCGATCAGAGTGCCCGCCGCTATCCCCGGCAGCGGAACCAGTGCGAAGTCCTGCTCCAGGCCGCGCTCGCGACTGGCGCGGAGATCCCGACGCTGGCGAAGGTCACGGCGGAGATCCGTCAGGGCGTGCGGGCCAGCAGCGGCATCCCCGCATCCACCACGGGACTCGCGGGCTACACGACGGATTTCAGTGTCACCGGCAACCCGACATGCGCCATAGTCCCTACCGATGTCCATGGACGGCCTGCCGCGACCGTCCATGTCGTCCGGCTTCCGGCGGCCCTCCGCGACAACCAGTGGGGCGAAACCGCGGCTGTCCTGCTGGCCTTCATCCACGCCCGCCGCAGTGGATTCGGCCAGGCCGCGTTCTACACCGACGCGGCGAGCGTGATCAGCCGACTGCGCGATCTCACTCTCCTGCGCCGCTACAGCCCGCCCGAACCGGTCCCCGCCCTCCTGGGACACCGGGTGATCCGCCGCGTCCGTGGCATCGACGCGCACTGGATATCCCGCTCAAGCACCCCGGCCCAGGCCGCCGCCGACCAGGCCGCACGCCATGCCAGCCGGACCGGTCAGGTCACCCTCACGGGAACCAGTGAGATCGCCCTGGATTCCTTCCTCCCCGCGGCCGCGGTCCGCGACGACGCTCGCTGACCCCGCCGGGCCCCCATGGCTCCGGCACCGTCCCCGTCTCGGTACCGACGGCTCCGACATCCTCTGCCCGGGGAGGGTGCCCGGTACGGACCGAGAGCCGACGGAGGCGCAGGATCCGGACCGGTGCTGTCCAGCCGGGCGAGTGAGGCGGCGTTTCATGCTGACGCCGGCAGCGGAGCCCGCTGCGGCACCGCGGTCGCCGTCCCGGCCTGCCGTGGACAGGCCCGACGCACGGCTTCGGCCGCCTCCACGGCCTGGAGCGCGGCGAAGGCGAGCACGGATGTCGCGTCCAGCTCACCCGGCTCCACCATCGCCATGAACTCGCCCTGTATCTTCGAGATGTCGGCCGCCAGCGATTCCCGGACGCGGTCGGTGACGGCGGCGGCGTCGGCCGCGTCGGTCAGGTCGGCCGCCCAGGTCGCCGCGACCAGTCCGCCCTCCATGACCAGGACCTCGGTCCGGCGCCGGTAGCCGCACGTCTCGCACAGCCCGGCCGCCCGCTGCTGCCCGCAGGCCGCGCACGCCAGGTCCTGGCGCACCGCGTCAGCGGCCGGCCCGTGGCGTGGCGCTCACATTCCGCTCGCCCCGGCACCAGCCGCACGGGCTGCGTCCCGTCATGCCTGCTCCGCGCGAGCCTGCTCACGCGGTCCTGGGGATCATCCGAGCGCATCGCGCGCGGCAATCGGGTCAAGCAGTGCATATACAGGTTCTTTCCGGTGGCTCTTTCGGGACGATGCGGCGGCGGGACCGTGACACGCGCGGTCCGTCCCCTCCGCCCTGGGAGGCCCCATGAGGAAACGCGCAGCCGTGCTGTGCGCCGCCGCAGTCGTCGTGGCCGGTACGGTGACGGCGCTGCCCGCCGAGGCCGGCGCCGGTCCCCCACCCCTGGCGTGGAAGAAGTGCGGTACCACCGCCTACCCGACGCTCCAGTGCGCGTCGCTGGAGGTGCCCCTCGACCACGACGCCCCGCAGGGCCGCCAGATCACGCTGGCGCTGTCCCGGGTCCCGCACACCGCGAAGAAGTCCCAGGGCCCCCTCCTGGTCAACCCCGGCGGGCCGGGCGGCAGCGGTCTCACCCTCGCCGGTTTCGTCGCGTCGGCGCTGCCCGCGAAGGTCGCCGCGCAGTACGACATCATCGGCTTCGACCCGCGCGGGGTGGGCAGGAGCAGCCCGGCGATCACCTGCTCACCGGGCCACTTCGACCCGGTCCGCCCCAACTCGCTGCCGACCAGGCCCGCGATCGAACGGGACAACCTCGCGCGCGTGCGGTCCTTCGCCGACGCGTGCGGCAAGAAGTACGCGACCGTCCTGCCGCACCTCGACACGGTCAGCGCCGCACGGGACATGGACCTGATCCGCACCGCCCTGGGCGCCGAGCGGATCAATTACTTCGGCTACTCGTACGGGACCTATCTCGGCGCGGTCTACGCCAAGCTCTTCCCGGAGCGGGTACGGCGGGCCGTGCTGGACTCGATCGTCGACCCCACGGGCGTCTGGTACGAGGACAATCTCGCCCAGGACCACGCCTTCGGCGCCCGCCACCGCGCCTTCCTGGCCTGGGTCGCCCGGCACGACGCCACCTACCGGCTCGGCACCGACCCCGCGCGCGTGGAGGGGGCCTGGTACGAGATGCGCGCCGCGCTGGCCGAACGTCCCGCGCGGGACGTCGTCGGCGCCTCGGAACTGGAGGACACCTTCCTGCCGGGCGGCTACTTCAACGGTTACTGGCCCTATCTCGCACAGGCGTTCGCCGCGTATGTGAACGACAAGGACGACGGCCCGCTGTTCGAGGCGTACGAGAACTTCGGCGCCGTGGACGCGGCGGGCGACAACGGCTACAGCGTGTACACGGCGGTGCAGTGCCGGGACGCGCGCTGGCCGCGTGAGTGGGGGCGGTGGCGCGCGGACAACTGGGCGGCGTACTCGAAGGCGCCCTTCATGACCTGGAACAACGCCTGGTACAACGCGCCGTGCGCGTTCTGGCCGGCCGAGTCGCTGCGGCCGGTGGACGTGGCCAACAGCGAGCTGCCACCGGTCCTGCTCTTCCAGGCCACCGACGACGCGGCCACCCCGTACGAGGGCGGTGCGACGGTCCACCGGCTGCTGCGCGGCTCCAGCCTGGTCGTCGAGGAGGGCGGCGGGAATCACGGCATCTCCCTGAGCGGCAACGCCTGTCTCGACCGGCATCTGGCGGCCTATCTGACCGACGGCACGGTGCCGCGCGGGCGGGGCACGGCCGACGCGGTGTGCGAGGCGTCCCCGGAGCCGGAGCCGACGACGACCAAGGCGGTCAGCGGGTCCACGAACGGGGCGACGCTGCATGGGCTGCTGAGGTTTCGGGGCTGAGGGGGGCGGGGGCGAGCCTGGGGGCGGGTGTTGGGGGTGGCCGCTGGAGGGCCGCCGGGGTGGATGCCCACCGGGGGCGCCCGCCGGGGGGGATGCCCGCCAGGGGACCTGGCGGAGTCGTCCGTCAGAGCACGTCTGCCAGAAGGCGCCCGTCGAGAGGCGTCCGTCAGGGGATGCCCGTGGGGACATCTGCCGGAAGGGGTCCACCGGAAGGTGCTCGTCAGATGCGCCCGCCAGGGGACAACTGCCGGAGGCGTCTGCCGGAAGTCGTCCGCGAACGGTGCCCGTCGCGGGGCGTCCAGCGAAGGGCATCCGCCGGGGGCGCCCGGTGGGGCGGCGGCTGCCGGAGGCGTTGTCAGAGCCGTGATCCATGATGGGGGCATGAGTGAGCTGACGAGGATTGCCGTCCCGGACGGGGTCGCCCCCGCCGCCCAGTACGCGCATGTGGTGATGGGCAGCGGCCAGTTCGTGGCCGTGGCCGGGCAGATCGCGCTGGACGAGCGCGGGGAGCTGGTGGGGGAGGGCGATCCGGCCGCCCAGGCCCGCCAGGTCTTCGAGAATCTGCGCCGCTGCCTCGCCGCGGCGGGCGCCGGATTCGAGGACGTCGTCAAACTCACCTACTTCCTCACGGACATGGCCCACCTGCCGGCCGTCCGTGAGGCCCGCGCCGCGCACATACCCGACGACCGGCTCCCGGCGGCCTCGGCGGTCCGGGTCGCCGGGCTGGTGCGGCCCGAGTTCCTGATGGAGATCGAGGCGTTCGCGATGGTGGGCGAGCGATGACCGGATCCGTGCGGGAGATGACCCCGGCGGACTGCGGCCGGGTCGCCGAGATCCGCGCCGCGGGCTGGCGGTCCGCCTACCGGGGCCTGATGCCCCAGCCGTACCTCGACGCCCTGGACCCCGCCGAGGACGCCGAGCGCCACCGCGCGCGGCTCGCCCGGCGCGGCCGTGCCGTGGTCGACCTGGTGGCCGAGCGGGACGGCGAGGTGCTCGGCTGGGCCTGCCACGGCCCCTACCGGGACGGCGAGGCGCACACCCCGGACGCCGAGCTGTACGCGATCTACGTCGACCCGGCGCGGTCCGGCGAGGGCATCGGCCACACCCTGCTGCGGGAGTCCCTGCGCGGCTGCACGGCCGCCGGGTACCCCCGGATGCTGCTCTGGGTGGTGAAGGGCAACGCCCCCGCGCGGCGCTTCTACGAACGGTCGGGTTTCCGGGCGGACGGCACTGAGGAGCCGTCCGAGGTCGCGGGGACGGAGGTGCCGGAGGTGCGGTACGTGAGAGAGCTGACGGACTGAATCCCCCGGGCCGCGCCGGAGCGCCTCACCGCTGTTCCGGGATCCGGGCCAGCGCCCCCAGCGCCGCATGCGCCAGGGTCGGGTGGGTGAGGGCCCGGCGCAGTACGGGCCGGGCGCGGGTGTCACCGAGGGCGCCCAGTCCCTCCACACAGGCCAGGGCCACCCGGTGGTAGGGATCGTGGGGGCGGAGCCGGCGCTCCAGGGTGGTGACGAGGGCCGGGACGGACTCGGGGGCGCGTAACGCGGTGAGCAGCCGGACCGGGTGCAGGGCGTAGGTGACGCGCAGTTCGTTGGTGGCGAGGGTCGCCGCCGCGCGGGCCGTACGGGGGTCGCCGAGCCGGGCGAGGGCGTGCGCGGCGGAGGCGCAGCGGGGTGGGTCGCGGTGGTTGAGGAGCAGTACAAGGGCCTCGAAGGCCCGCCGGTCACCGGCCACCCCCAGCCGGTACGCGGCCAGTTCCCTGGCCCACAGGGGCTGGCCGGGGGCGGTGAGCACCTCCGCCAGTTCGTCGTGGTCGGCGCTCGCCGTCAGCCGTTCGTAGAGCGCCGAACGGGCCGATTCCTGGCGCAGCCGCTCCAGGACCGACCGCTGCGCCTGTTCCGCTTCCTCCATGACCCCGCATCACTCCGGTCGCTAGGGAACACCATTGACATACCCGGCGGGGCCCCGGCCACCCCGGCGGAAGCGACTCCGCCGGGCGCGACAGGGGGCGCACGCGCCGGTCCGTGACGAGGTCAACTCGGCGCGGGGGCTTGGGGACACGGGGTCAAGGGATCCGTGTCTGGGAGCACGTACCCCCAGGCGACAACGGGGGCCGTGTGCAGGGCACGGGGAGGCAGAGAGGCCGCTCGGAGGCACGAGGGGCGCCCGGTCCGCAAGTCCTCCCCGCTCCATCGTTCGGTTGAATCCCGCTTCCACCTCCCATCCGCCCCGCTCGCCGTACGGGCGACGCGGCGGGGGCGGCTGCCGCAGCAGAATCGCCGCGACGGACGGCGCCGTCCCCGACATCCCCCAGCCAGCAGCGAGGTGTTCACCATGTCCAGCCAGTTCAGCCGACGGAAGATGCTCGGCGCGGGAGCCGGGGTCGGCGCCGCCCTCGGGCTCGGGACGCTCGGTGCCTCGGGCGCCCGGGCGGCCACCGCGAGCGCCTCCGGCACCGTCGCGGAGGAGACCCGGTCGCTCGACGCGTTGTACGAGGCGGCGATGGCGGAGGGCGGCAAGTTCGTCGCGTACTTCGGCGGGGACTACGCGACCATGCACGACGGCATCAAGAACGCCTTCCTGGCGCGCTTCCCCGAGATCGACTTCACAGTGGTCGTGGACTTCAGCAAGTACCACGACGTCCGGCTCGACAACCAGCTCGCCACCGACACCCTGGTCCCCGACCTGGTGCAGTTCCAGACGCTGCACGACTTCACGCGCTGGGACAAGGAGGGTCACCTGCTGCGCTACAAGCCGGCCGGGTTCTCCAAGGTGCACAGCGGCTTCAAGGCGTCGAACGGTTCGTCCGTCGCGGTGATCGCGAACTCCTTCAGCTACGTCCAGAATGTCGCGGCCGTCGGCGCGGACGCCCCCCGCACCCCCCTCGAACTGCTCGACCCGAAGTGGAAGGGCCGGCTCGCGGCCCGCTACCCGCACGACGACGACGCGGCCCTGTACCTGTTCGTGCGGTACGTGGAGCGCTACGGCTGGGACTGGGCGGCGGGATTCGCGGCGCAGGACGTGCGGTTCCTGCGGGGCGCGCTGCCGCTGGACGTGACCGCCAGGGGCGAGAAGGACATCGCGGTCGGCGTGGGCAGTTCGCCGGTCGCCACCTCGGCCCCGCTGCGGCTGACGATCCCGGACGGCGACCACCCGTTCATGGCGTGGGGCCAGCGCGCCGCGATCCTCAAGCAGGCGAAGAACCCGGCCGCCGCCAAGCTGTACCTGAACTGGCAGCTGTCGGCCGAACGGCAGAGGCTGATGCCCTGGACCGTGCGCACGGACGTGCCGGCACAGCCCGGGCTCAAGCATGTCTGGGAGTACCCGGCCGCGGATGTGAACGGCTTCCCGAAGTTCATGGCCGACCGGTACCTGGTGGAGCGGTGGAAGCAGACCTTCGCCCTGTACTTCGGCGAGGTCGTGGGCGATTCCCCTCCGGGCTGGCTGGGCCTGCACCCGGGCGCCTGACCGCGCCCTCCGCCCCGCTCTTCACGTCGGTCATATGAGCCGACGGCTACCCTCGGGCGCCTGATTGCCGGGCCGAGAACGCCGAGGGGATGTGCCGTGTCCGACCGCCCCACCGCGTCCGACCGTCTCACCGTTGCCGACCGTCTCACCGGGTCCAACCGCCCCACCGTTTCCGTCCGTGGCCCGCGGCTCTCCCTGGACCATGTGTCACATCTGGTGTTCCTCCTGGTGGTCGGCGCCGGTCTGGTGCGCGCCGCGCGGTTCGCCCTGCCGTTGTGCTGGTACATCGTGGCGTTCAGCGCGCTGCTGGCGCTGGTGTACGCGGGCGGGCCCGGCCTGCTGAGGCGGTTCGGACGGCACGGCTGGGTTCCGCTGCTGGTGCTGCTGTGGAGCGGGCTGCTGTACATCGCGCCGTCGATACTGACTCCGGCGTATGTGTGGTGCGGGGTCCCGCTGGCCTGTGCGGCGCTGCGGGTGCTCGGCCCGCGCCGGGCGACGGCGGCGGTGGCCGTGATCACGCTCGTGATCGTGGTGGCGCTGCTGCGGTCGGACACGCTGTTCAGCTCGGAGCTGGTGGTCATCCCGGTCGCGGCGGTCTGGGGCACGGTCGCCCTCTACCGCACCCAGCAGCGGGACGCGGCGCTGCGCCAGCGGCTGGTGGACGAGTTGCGCGCCACGCGGGACGTCGTCGCCCGGCAGCAGCGCCGGGCCGGCGTCCAGGCGGAGCGCACCCGGATCGCCCGCGATCTGCACGACACGCTGGCCCAGGACCTCTCCGGCGGCCTGATGCTGCTCCAGGCCGCCGAGCGGGACTGGGACGCCCGCCCGGACGTGGCCCGTACCCGGGTCCGGGCCGTGGCCGACGGCCTGGACGCCAATCTCGCCGAGACCCGCCGCATCCTGCGCGACCTGACGGCCGCCGTCGTCGACGCCCCCGGCCTGGACGACGCCCTGCGTGAGCTGTGTGCCCGCGCGGGCGAGGACGGGACCGCCGCCCAGGTCCGCTTCCACTCCCTCGGCGAACCCCGGCCGGTGCTGGACGAGCGGGCGGCCACCGCCCTGTTCCGGGTCGCCCAGAGCACCCTCGCGAACGTCCGGGAGCACGCCGACGCCCTGCACGCGACGGTCACCCTGCACCACGGCCCCGACCGCCTCGCCCTCGAAGTCCGTGACGACGGCGTCGGTTTCGACCCCGCCGACGTCCGCAGGGCCGTCCCGGCGCCGGGTCACGGCCTCGGCCTGCCGACCGCCCACGCCCGGCTGCGCGAGTGCGGCGGCACCCTCGACATCACCAGCGCGCCGGGCCGGGGCACGGTGATCCGCGCCTCGGTCTCGGTACGCCCCCGCACCCGCCCGCCGGTGGCCGAGGCGACGGCATGACACCCCACCCGTCCGGCCCGTCCGGCCCACGCCTGCGTCTCCTCGTCGCCGACGACCACACCGTCGTCCGTGCCGGGCTGCGCGCCCTCCTCGAAGGCGAGCCCGACCTCGATGTGGTCGGTGAGGCAGGGACCGGGGAGGAGGCCGTCGAACTGGCGGCGCGCACGGACCCGGACGTCGTCCTGATGGATCTGCGGTTCGGCGGTCCGGGCGGCGGGATCGACGGTACGGAGGCGGTGCGGCGGCTGGCCGTGGCGGCGCCCCGCGTGGCCGTGGTCATGCTGACCAGCTATACCGGACGGGCCGATGTGGTGCGGGCGCTGGAGGCCGGTGCGCGGGGTTACGTACCGAAGGCGGGGGCGCCGCAGGAGTTGTTCCGGGCGGTGCGGGCGGCGGCCGGCGGCTCGGTGGGGCTCGCGCCGGAGATCGTGGGGGAACTGGTCGGCCAAGTGGTCGACCCGGAGCGGGCGTTGACCGACCGGGAGGCGGAGGTGATCCGGCTCGTGGCGCGCGGGCTCAGCAATCGGGGCATCGCCGGGGAGCTGTTCCTGAGCGAGGCCACGGTCAAGACCCACCTCGTGCGCATCTACCGCAAGCTGGGTGTCGACAATCGCCCGGCGGCGGTGTCGGAGGCGGTACGCCGGGGGATCCTCGAACTGACCTGAAGCGCAAGGCGGCGGCCCGTATCCATCGAGGGCGAGGCGCAGGCCACATTTCAGGGGGCTGGCGCGCTCGTTACCCACCGGTTAGGCTCAGACGAGCGAGTTACCCACTCGTACCCCGCTCGCGGTGGCCTGGTGACGCAGCCGCCGTGAGGGACATCGGTTCGGTGCTCTGGGTGCCTCGGGTCGGCGAGACCCCGGACACCATCAGCGCCACCAGAACCGCAGGACGACCCGGCCACGGGACAGGGCCGGTCGGATTCCGCCGTTCCCGGACGTGTGCGCGTCCGGCGCCACGGCATCGGGCGTGTGCGCTCAGCAGCCCGGACTCACCCGCAAGCACTGTGCACCTCTCGCATGCACCGGTTTCCATCCGCAGCATCGTGCACCCCCCCCGTTCACCCATGCCCCTTCCGCACCCCGGCGTGCCCCTCGGCGCATCCGGGGGCGTTCCCAGTCGTCACCCTCACCTCTGGAGAGTCCGCGATGGCCACTCCCCTGTCCCCTACTTCCCTTGCTTCCCTCACTTCCGTGACGTCCACCACGTCCCCGCACTCCCCTGCGTCTCCGCTGCGGACCGTCGCCGTGGTCGGTCTCGGCACCATGGGCACCGGTATCGCCGAGGTGCTGCTCCGGGCCGGCCGTACCGTGATCGGCATCGACATCGGTGAGGCCCAGGTCGCGCAGTGGGTCGCCGCGCTGGAGTCGGCGACGGCCCGTGCCGTGACGCGCGGGCGGCTGAGCGAACAGGAGCGCGCCGAGGCCCTCGGCCGACTGCGCACCGGCACCGATCTGCGCGCGGCGGCCGACGCCGATCTGGTGATCGAGGTGGCGCCGGAGTCGTACGAGATCAAGCAGCGGATCTTCCGGGAGCTGGACGGGATCGTGCGGCCGGAGGCGGTCCTGGCGACCGGGACCAACGCGCTGTCGGTGACCCGGCTGGCCGCCGACTCCGCGCGGCCGGAGCGGGTGCTCGGCGTGCACTTCTTCAACCCGGCGCAGGCGATGCGGCTGGTGGAGGTGGTGTCGTCGGTGCTCACCGCGCCGGCCGCGGTCAGCGCGGTCACCCAGCTCGCCCTCGATCTGGGCAAGGAGCCAGTGGCGGTCGGGGACCGGCCCGGGTTCGTCGCGGACGGGCTGCTGTTCGGCTATCTCAACCAGGCCGCCGCGATGTACGAGGCCCGGTACGCGTCCCGCGAGGACATCGACGCGGCGATGCAGCTCGGCTGCGGGCTGCCCATGGGCCCGCTGGCGCTGCTGGACCTGATCGGCGTCGACACCGCCCGGACCGTGCTGGAGGCGATGTACGCCGAGTCGCGCGACCGGCTGCACGCGCCCGCGCCGATCCTGGGGCAGCTCAGCGAGGCGGGCCTGACCGGCCGTAAGGCGGGGCGCGGTTTCTACACGTACGAGGCGCCGTGCGGCTCGGTCGTCGTGCCGGACGCGCTCACCCCGGCCGCCGACGCCGGCCGGACCCCCGGCCGCGTGGTCCGCTCGGTCGGTGTGGCCGGGTCCGGGACCATGGCGTCCGGTATCGCGGAGGTGTTCGCGAAGGCGGGCTACGACGTGATCCTCGCGGCCCGTACCGAGGAGAGGGCGCAGGCCGCCCGGGGCCGGATCGGCGCGTCCCTGGCCCGCTCGGTGGGCAAGGGCCGGATGACCGCCGAGGCGGCGGCGCGGACGCTGGACCGGATCACGCCCGCCGGGTCCTACGACGCCTTCGCGGACGTGGAGCTGGCGGTGGAGGCGGTCGCCGAGGACCTGGAGGTCAAGCGGCAGTTGTTCGCGACGCTGGACAAGGTGTGCAAGCCGGGCGCGGTGCTGGCCACCACCACCTCGTCCCTGCCGGTCGTCGCCTGCGCGCGGGCCACCTCCCGGCCGCAGGACGTCATCGGCATGCACTTCTTCAACCCGGCCCCGGCGATGAAGCTGGTCGAGGTGGTCCGCACGGTCCTGACGGCGGACGACGTGCACGCGACCGTGCGCGAGGTGTGCGGGACGCTGCGCAAGCATCCGGTGGACTGCGGTGACCGGGCCGGTTTCATCGTCAACGCGCTGCTGTTCCCGTATCTCAACAACGCGATCAAGATGGTCCAGGACCACTACGCCTCGCTGGACGAGATCGACGCGGCGATGAAGCTGGGCGGCGGCTATCCGATGGGCCCGTTCGAGCTGCTGGACGTGGTCGGCCTGGATGTGTCGCTGGCGATCGAGAAGGTGCTGCACCGCGAGTTCCGGGAGCCGGGCCTGGCCCCGGCACCGCTGCTGGAGCACCTGGTGGCCGCGGGGTGCCTCGGCCGGAAGACGGGCCGCGGCTTCCGCGAGTATGCCCGGCGCTGAGGGGTCCGGCGAACGCCCCGGCGGTGACGGGCCCGGCGAGCGGCCGGGCGCCGACAGGCCGGGCGAGCGGCCGGGCGCCGACCGTCCCGAGGCGGAGCGTCGCGGCGGACGGCTGAGCGACCGGCTCGGGGAATGGTTCGGGGCGGGGGCCGAGTGGGGCGGACTGCTCGCCCCGGCCACCACTTCCCCACCCCCGGCCACCAGTCCCCCACCCCCCAAGGGCGGGGGAAACCCCCGGCACGCGCATCAAGCTGCGCACATGCAGTACGTTCGGGTCATGTCCCAGCCCGCCAAGTCCTCACGTACCCCCGCCACGTCCGACGCACCGGAGAGTGCGGCGGGCAGCCGTGCCGCGAGCCAGCGGCTGAAAATGCGCCGGGAACTGGCGGCGGCGGCGATGGAGCTGTTCGCGACCAAGGGGTACGAGGCGACCACCGTCGACGAGATCGCGGCCCAGGCCGGGGTGGCCCGCCGCACCTTCTTCCGGCACTTCCGCTCCAAGGAAGAGGCGATCTTCCCCGACCACGACGACACCCTGATCCGCGCGGAGGCCGTGCTGAACGCGGCCCCGGCGCACGAGCATCCGCTCGACACGGTGTGCCGCGGCATCAAGGAAGTCATGAAGATGTACGCGGCCCGCCCGGAGATCTCGGTCGCCCGCTACAAGCTGACGCGCGAGGTGCCCACCCTGCGCGAGGCCGAGATCGCGTCGGTGGCCCGCTACGAGCGCCTGTTCACCCGCTATCTGCTCGGCCACTTCGACGAGCACGCGCACGACGACGACGCCAACGACGACCCGCTGCTCGCGGAGGTCGCCGCGTCCGCCGTGGTCACCGCCCACAATCACGTCCTGCGGCGCTGGCTGCGGGCCGGTGGACAGGGCGATGTGGAGAGCCAGCTCGACCACGCCTTCGCGATCGTCCGCAAGACGTTCGGCTCGGGCATCATGGCGGGCCGTACCGCCCCCGCGAGGCCGGCCGCCGCGACCGTCTCCACCCAGGGCGAGGTACTGGTGACGGTGGCGCGCACGGACGCCCCGCTGGACGAGGTGATGCGGACCATCGAGGAGGCGCTGAAGGAGCGCTGAACCGTTTCCCGACCGGCACAGTCCCGACCGGCACCGTGATGACCGGCACCGTGATGACGGCCACCCCCACCGGGTGGCCGTTTTGCCATGTCAGGGCCTGTTTTCCACCGGCTCTACACCCTCATTCGATCGATCATCGCTCATTTGTAACGTAAAGATTTCATTCGAGCGAAATTTCTGGCACCGAGTGCCTTGTCAGCTGTCACGGGGTGCCATACGTTGAAGAGGTCCGGGCGGCCGGCGCACAACGACCATTCGTGCGGCGGCTGTCCCAGCAGGCCAGTCGGCCCGCTCGCCCGGACGCCTGCGTCACAGGCAACCTCCCGCGCCACAAAGCGCTGCCGAACAAACCGTCCGCCGAACCGGCGGCACCCCTCACCCCTCAGCAGCACACCGACGTAACCCTCAGCGCCCCTCCCTCAGGGCGCCTTTCGCCGGAGGCACACCGTGACCGTGAAGGACATCCTGGACGCGATCCAGTCGCCCGACGCCACACCGGCCGACTTCGCCGCACTGCCGCTCCCCGAGTCGTACCGCGCGATCACCGTGCACAAGGACGAGACGGAGCTGTTCGCGGGTATGGAGACCCGCGACAAGGACCCCCGCAAGTCGGTCCACCTCGACGACGTCCCGGTGCCCGAACTCGGGCCCGGCGAGGCACTGGTGGCCGTCATGGCATCGAGTGTCAACTACAACTCGGTGTGGACCTCGATCTTCGAGCCACTGCCCACCTTCGCCTTCCTGGAGCGCTACGGCCGGCTGAGCGAGCTGACCCGGCGCCACGACCTGCCGTACCACATCATCGGCTCCGACCTCGCGGGCGTCGTCCTGCGCACCGGCCCCGGCGTCAACGCCTGGCAGCCCGGCGACGAGGTGGTGGCGCACTGTCTCTCCGTCGAGCTGGAGTCGTCCGACGGGCACAACGACACCATGCTCGACCCCGAGCAGCGCATCTGGGGCTTCGAGACCAACTTCGGCGGCCTCGCCGAGATCGCGCTGGTCAAGTCCAACCAGCTGATGCCCAAGCCGGACCATCTGAGCTGGGAGGAGGCCGCGGCTCCCGGCCTGGTCAATTCCACCGCCTACCGCCAGCTCGTCTCGCGCAACGGCGCCGGGATGAAGCAGGGCGACAACGTGCTGATCTGGGGCGCGAGCGGCGGCCTCGGCTCGTACGCCACCCAGTTCGCGCTCGCGGGCGGCGCCAACCCGATCTGTGTCGTCTCCAGTGAGCGCAAGGCGGACATCTGCCGGGCGATGGGCGCGACCGCGATCATCGACCGCACCGCCGAGGGATACCGGTTCTGGCAGGACGAGCACCACCAGGACCCCCGGGAGTGGAAGCGCTTCGGCCAGCGGATCCGGGAACTGACCGGCGGCGAGGACGTCGACATCGTCTTCGAGCACCCGGGCCGGGAGACCTTCGGCGCCTCGGTGTACGTGACCCGCAAGGGCGGCACCATCGTCACCTGCGCCTCCACCTCCGGCTACCAGCACGAGTACGACAACCGCTACCTCTGGATGTCACTGAAGCGGATCGTCGGCTCGCACTTCGCCAACTACCGCGAGGCATGGGAGGCCAACCGGCTGGTCGCCAAGGGCAAGATCCACCCCACCCTGTCCAAGGTGTACTCCCTGGAGGAGACCGGCCAGGCCGCCTACGACGTCCACCGCAATCTGCATCAGGGCAAGGTCGGCGTCCTGTGCCTGGCGCCGGGGGACGGGCTCGGGGTGCGCGACGAGGAGAAGCGCGCCCTGCACATCGACGCCATCAACCGCTTCCGCAACGTCTGAGGGCCGAGCGATGACCGAGCGTCAGTCCTCCGGTGAGCGCAGGGACAAGGACCGGCCCTGGCTCATGCGCACCTACGCCGGTCACTCCACCGCCGAGGCGTCCAACGAGCTGTACCGGAACAATCTCGCCAAGGGCCAGACCGGTCTCTCGGTGGCGTTCGACCTGCCGACGCAGACCGGCTACGACTGCGACCACATCCTCGCCCGCGGCGAGGTCGGCCGGGTCGGGGTGCCGGTCGCGCACCTCGGTGACATGCGCCGGCTGTTCCAGGACATCCCGCTGGAGCAGATGAACACCTCGATGACCATCAACGCCACCGCGATGTGGCTGCTGGCGCTCTACCAGGTCGTCGCGGAGGAGCAGGGCGTGGACATCGCCACCCTCCAGGGCACGACCCAGAACGACATCGTCAAGGAGTACCTGTCCCGGGGCACCCATGTGTTCCCACCGGGCCCCTCGCTCCGGCTGACGACGGACATGATCTGCTACACGGTCCACCACATCCCCAGGTGGAACCCCATCAACATCTGTAGCTACCACCTCCAGGAGGCGGGAGCCACCCCGGTCCAGGAGATCGCGTACGCGATGTCCACCGCGATCGCCGTGCTGGACGCGGTGTTCGCCTCCGGGCAGATCCCCGAGGACCGCAAGGGCGAGGTCGTCGCCCGGATCTCGTTCTTCGTGAACGCGGGCGTCAGGTTCATCGAGGAGATGTGCAAGATGCGCGCCTTCTCCCGCATCTGGGACAAGGTCACGCGCGAGCGGTACGGCATCGAGAACCCCAGGCAGCGCCGGTTCCGCTACGGCGTCCAGGTCAACTCGCTGGGCCTGACCGAGGCGCAGCCGGAGAACAACGTCCAGCGGATCGTGCTGGAGATGCTGGCGGTCACCCTCTCCAAGGACGCCCGCGCGCGTGCCGTACAGCTTCCGGCCTGGAACGAGGCGCTGGGGCTGCCCCGGCCCTGGGACCAGCAGTGGAGCCTGCGCATCCAGCAGGTGCTGGCGCACGAGAGCGATCTGCTGGAGTACGACGACATCTTCGAGGGGTCGCACGTCATCGAGGCGAAGGTCGGCGCGCTGGTCGAGGAGTCGCTGGCGGAGATCGACCGGATCCAGGAGATGGGCGGCGCGATGGCCGCCGTCGAGTCCGGCTATCTCAAGGCGCGGCTGGTCTCCTCGCACGCCGAGCGCCGGGGGCGGATCGAGTCCGGGCAGGAGAAGATCGTCGGCGTCAACATCTACGAGACGACCGAGCCGAACCCGCTCACGGCCGATCTGGACACCGCGATCATGACGGTGGACCCGGCGGTGGAGGCACGGGCGGTGCGGGCCATCGGGGAGTGGCGCACCACCCGTCAGGAGTCCTCGGACCGGCAGGGCATGGGCGACCCGTTCCACTACCCGACCGTCGCCCAGACCCTGGAGCGGCTCAAGGAGGCCGCGGCGGGCACCGGGAACCTCATGGAGGCGACGCTGGAATGCGTCCGCGCGGGGGTCACGACCGGCGAATGGGCGGGCGCGCTGCGCGAGGTGTTCGGCGAGTTCCGCGCCCCGACGGGCGTGTCGTCGGCCCCGCTGGCCGTCCCCGTCGAGGAGGGCAGCGCGCTGGCCGGGGTGCGCCGCAAGGTGGAGCTGACGGCCAAGGAGCTGGACGCGGGCAAGCTGCGTTTCCTGGTCGGCAAGCCGGGCCTGGACGGGCACTCCAACGGGGCCGAGCAGATCGCGGTGCGGGCGCGGGACGCCGGTTTCGAGGTGGTGTACCAGGGCATCCGGCTCACCCCGGAGCAGATCGTGGACGCCGCGCTCGCCGAGGACGTGCACGCGGTGGGCCTGT
This sequence comes from Streptomyces sp. NPDC059477, assembly GCF_042749375.1. Classification (NCBI taxonomy): domain Bacteria; kingdom Bacillati; phylum Actinomycetota; class Actinomycetes; order Kitasatosporales; family Streptomycetaceae; genus Streptomyces; species Streptomyces sp. NPDC059477. Next base: position 25,176 of record NZ_JBHYUG010000003.1, read on the forward strand.
CCATCCTGTCCGGCTCGCACGCGCAACTGGTGCCGGACGTGCTGGAGCGGCTGCGCGCGGCGGGCGCCGGGGACATCCCGGTGATCGCGGGCGGGATCATCCCGAACGCGGACGCCGAGCGGCTCAGGGCCGCCGGGGTGGCCGCGGTCTTCACCCCGAAGGACTTCGACATCACGGGGATCATCGGCCGTATCGTCGATGAGATCCGTACGGCGAACCAGCTCGACCCCCTGCTCGACCCCTGAGCGACCCAGTGACCGACCCCGTGACCGACCGCACGAACGACCCCTTGGAGGTCCCCGCATGACATCGCCCGTGAACCGTCTGCGTCCGCGGCGCTCCTGCCTCGCGGTACCGGGAAGCAATCCGCGCTTCCTGGAGAAGGCCCAGGGCCTGCCCGCCGACCAGGTGTTCCTGGACCTGGAGGACGCCTGCGCGCCGCTGGCCAAGCCGGACGCGCGGCACACCATCGTCAAGTTCCTCAACGAGGGCGACTGGACGGGCAAGACGCGGGTCGTCCGTGTCAACGACTGGACGACGGAGTGGACGTACCGCGATGTCGTGACCGTGGTCGAGGGCGCGGGCCCGAATCTGGACTGCGTCATGCTGCCGAAGGTGCAGGACGCGCGGCAGATCGTCGCCCTGGACCTGCTGCTCACCCAGATCGAGAAGACGATGGGCTTCGAGGTGGGCCGGATCGGCATCGAGGCGCAGATCGAGAACGCGCGGGGCCTGAACAACGTCAATGAGATCGCGCAGGCCAGCCCGCGGCTGGAGACGATCATCTTCGGTCCGGCCGACTTCATGGCGTCGATCAACATGAAGTCGCTGGTGGTGGGCGAGCAGCCGCCCGGCTACCCGGCGGACGCCTACCACTACATCCTGATGAAGATCCTGATGGCCGCCCGCGCCAACGACCTCCAGGCGATCGACGGACCCTACCTCCAGATCCGCAATGTCGACGGCTACCGCGAGGTGGCGCGGCGGGCGGCGGCGCTGGGCTTCGACGGCAAGTGGGTGCTGCACCCGGGCCAGGTCGAGGCGTCCAACGAGATCTTCTCGCCGTCGCAGGAGGACTTCGACCACGCGGAGCTGATCCTGGACGCGTACGACCACTACACGTCCGAGGCGGGCGGCAGGAAGGGTTCCGCGATGCTCGGGGACGAGATGATCGACGAGGCGAGCCGCAAGATGGCGCTGGTCATCGCGGGCAAGGGCCGGGCGGCGGGGATGTCCCGGACGTCGGCGTTCGAGATCCCGGAGGCGTGAGGCCATGCAGTTCGGGCGCACCTACGAGGAGTTCGAGGTCGGGGCGGTCTACAAGCACTGGCCCGGCAAGACGGTCACCGAGTACGACGACCACCTCTTCTGCCTCCTCACCATGAACCACCACCCGCTGCACCTGGACAGCAACTACGCCGAGAGGACGACGGACTTCGGCAAGAACGTGGTGGTGGGGAACTACGTCTACTCCCTGCTGCTGGGCATGAGCGTGCCCGATGTCTCCGGCAAGGCCATCGCCAATCTGGAGATCGAGTCGCTGAGGCATGTGGCGCCGACCTTCCACGGCGACACCCTCTACGGCGAGACGACGGTCCTCGACAAGTGGCCATCGAAGTCGAAGGACGACCGCGGGATCGTGCACGTGGAGACCAAGGGCTACAAGCAGGACGGCACGCTGGTCTGCGTCTTCCGCCGCAAGGTGATGGTCCCCACCCAGACGTACATCAAGGAGCGCGGCGGCGAGCAGCCCGGCCGCCCGGAGCTGCGGGAGAACTAGATGAGCCGCCTCGCCCAGACCGCAGGTCTGACGGACATCCAGCGGGAGATCCTGGCCACCGTCCGTGACTTCGTCGACAAGGAGATCCTCCCGGTCGCCACCGAACTGGAGCACCGAGACGAGTATCCGCAGGCCATCGTGGACGGCCTCAAGGAGCTGGGCCTGTTCGGCCTGATGATCCCCGAGGAGTACGGCGGTCTGGGCGAGTCCCTGCTGACGTACGCGCTGTGCGTGGAGGAGATCGCCCGGGGCTGGATGTCGGTGTCCGGCATCATCAACACCCACTTCATCGTCGCGTACATGCTGAAGCAGCACGGCACGCGGGAGCAGAAGGAGTACTTCCTGCCCCGGATGGCGGCCGGTGACATCCGGGGCGCGTTCTCGATGTCGGAGCCGGGGCTGGGCTCCGACGTGTCGGCGATCACCTCGAAGGCGGTCCGGGACGGGGACACGTACGTCCTGACCGGCCAGAAGATGTGGCTCACGAACGGCGGTACGTCGTCGCTGGTGGCGGTCCTGGTCAGGAGCGAGGAGGGCCACCCCGAGGGCACCGCCCCGCACCGGTCGATGACGACCTTCCTGGTGGAGAAGGAGCCCGGCTTCGGCGAGGTCCGCCCCGGGCTGACCATCCCCGGCAAGATCGAGAAGATGGGCTACAAGGGCGTCGACACCACCGAGCTGATCATGGACGGGCTGCGCGTTCCGGCCGATCGCGTGCTGGGCGGGACCACCGGCCGGGGTTTTTACCAAATGATGGACGGTGTCGAGGTGGGCCGGGTCAATGTGGCGGCCCGTGGCTGCGGAGTCGCCCAGCGTGCCTTCGAGCTGGGAGTCGGATACGCCCAGCAGCGCCACACCTTCGGCAAGCCGATCGCCCAGCATCAGGCCATCCAGTTCAAGCTGGCCGAGATGGCCACCAAGGTGGAGGCGGCCCATGCGATGATGGTGAACGCGGCACGCAAAAAGGATTCCGGCGAACGAAACGACCTTGAGGCGGGGATGGCGAAGTACCTCGCCTCCGAGTACTGCAAAGAGGTCGTCGAGGACGCCTTCCGGATCCACGGCGGGTACGGCTTCTCCAAGGAGTACGAGATCGAGCGCCTCTACCGCGAGGCACCGATGCTGCTCATCGGGGAGGGCACCGCCGAGATCCAGAAAATGATCATCGGGCGCAGGCTGCTCGAAGAGTATCGATTCCAGGGCTGAATGCCGGAGACGGGGTGTTTTGTTCGAGAAGAAGATCACACCCCGTAGGCGGTGTCCGTCTCTCGACTCGGCTTCCTGGCTTACCCAGTTGTGGCCATGAACCGCTACGATCGCCGGAAAGCCGCCGTCCCCCGTCCAGTGCGGCATCATCCGCTACGAAGGTCATCCATGCCCCACAGCCAAACCTCTGCACACCGAGACAGCCTGGCCGGCGTACGCCTCGCACGCGGAGCATCGCCGTGGCTTCTCCCGACCGTCGCCACCGCAGCCGTCAGCCTGCTGCGCGCCCCCCGCTCGGGTGCCGCCAAGGCCGTCGCCGTCCCCGCCACCGCGCTCGCGGCCGGGATGCTGTGGTTCTTCCGCGACCCCGAGCGTGAGATCGCCACGGGCCGGGTCATCTCCCCCGCCGACGGTGTGGTGCAGAGCATCATGCCGTGGAAGGACGGCCGGACCCGCGTCGCGATCTTCATGAGCCCGCTGAACGTCCATGTGAACCGCGCCCCGCTGTCCGGCTCGGTCACCTCGGTCGAGCACATCCCCGGTGGTTTCGTTCCCGCCTTCAACAAGGAGAGCGAGAACAACGAGCGGGTGGTGTGGCACTTCGACACCGAGCTGGGCGACATCGAGATGATCCAGATCGCCGGTGCCGTGGCCCGGCGTATCGTTCCTTACGTGCCCGAGGGAACCAAGGTCGAGCAGGGCGACCGGATCGGGCTGATCCGCTTCGGCTCGCGTGTGGACCTCTATCTGCCGGAGGGCGTGGAGGTCGCGGTCGAGGTCGGTCAGAAGACCGTGGCTGGGGTGACTCGCATTGACCGTGATTGACCCGGAGACACAGGCGGGCTGGGTACCCGAGGCCGAGGAACCCGACGAAGAGGAGGAGATGCCACTCTCGCTCCGCCTCTCGATAGCGGACACCCTCACCCTCGGCAACGCCACGTGCGGCTTCATGGCGGTGTACTTCACCACCACCGGCATCCTGATCCCGCACCTCACCGGCAGCCAGGAGACCGGCATGGCCCGCCACAGCGCGGCCACGGCGGTCATCCTCATGCTCTGCGCGGCGGTCTTCGACCTGTTCGACGGCCTCGTCGCGCGCAAGCTGCGCTCCTCTCCCATGGGCGCCGAGCTGGACAACCTCTCCGACCTGATCAGCTTCGGACTCGCCCCGGCGTACTTCGTGCTGGTCTACGGCATGGTCGCGGACGACGCGCACCAGCGGGTAGCCGCGGTCGGTGCGATCGTCGTGCTGCTGGCCGTGGTGCTGCGGCTCGCCCGTTTCTCCTGTGTGACCCCGCCGAACGGCATGTTCCAGGGCATGCCGAGCCCCTTCGGCGCGCTCACGGTCGTCTCCATCGTCCTCCTTGAGCTGCCCTTCGTGGCCACGCTGCTGGCGATCCTGGGCACGGCCTGGCTGATGGTGAGCCGCGTCGAGTACCCCAAGCCCCGGGGCCGGCTCGCGGTCGCCATGCTCGCCTGGATCGTGCTGAGCATGGGCCTGCTGGCCGCCTGGGCCTTCGACGCCCCGAGCGGCCAGCTCCTCCTCCAGACCGGCTGCGCGCTCCAGCTGGTCATGGGCGCGGTCATCCCGCTGTTCGCCACGGCCCGCCGGGTGAACAACTTCCGCGACAACCGCCGCGAGTCCCGGGCGGCACAGCTGCCGTAGCGGAACGGACACGAGGCGGATCTCGTACGACGTGCGGGGCCCCCGCCCGGCGGCGGGGGGGGGGCCCGCGCGCAGGCGACGACCGGC
>NZ_JBHYUG010000003.1:29924-60967 GCF_042749375.1 Streptomyces sp. NPDC059477
GCGAGTCCCGGGCGTCACAGCTGCGGTGCGGGACCGCCCGCGTGTGTTATCCCGTTCGCGGGGGGGGCCCCGGCACCGTCGAGGCCCGGGGGCCCTTCGCCGTTGCCGGTCCGGGTGTCCGCCGTACGGGGGTGAGGGCGGGGGACGACCGGCCCTGTCACCGCCGGTATCGGCGGGGCACCGCCATGACCGGGCGGCGGCGACGCAGGCTGGCGGGGCACGCACCGCGCGTCTCCGCAACGTCTGTATGCCTCATGAGAGGGTCCGCCATGTCCACCACGCCCCTCGCCGGAACCGTCACGCTCTCCGGCGGCCCCACGCTCTCCCGCATGGGGTACGGCGCCATGCAACTGGCCGGGCCGAATGTCTTCGGGCCGCCGGGCGACCGGGAGCAGGCGCTCGCCGTGCTGCGGGCGGCGGTCGAGGCGGGCGTCACCCATGTCGACACCGCCGACTTCTACGGGCCGGGCGTCGTCAATGAGCTGATCCGGGAGGCCCTGCACCCCTATCCCGGCCTGACCGTCGTCACCAAGGTCGGCGCCCGGCGCGACGCCGACGGCGACTGGGTGCTCTCCCGTGACCCGGACGGGCTCACGGCACAGGTCCGGGACAACCTGGCCCACCTCGGCGTGGACACTCTGGACGTGGTGAATCTGCGGCTGGGCACGATGGACACACCGGACGGGACGTCGCTCGCCGAACCGTTCGGCGCGCTCGCCGAGCTGCGGGAACAGGGGCTGATCCGGCACCTGGGGTTGAGCAATGTGTCGGACGCGCAGCTCAGCGAGGCGCAGGGGATCGCCCCGGTCGTGACCGTCCAGAACCACTACAACCTCGCCCAGCGGCGGGACGACGCCCTGCTCGCCCGCTGTGCGGCGGAGGGCATCGTCTTCGTCCCCTACTTCCCGCTGGGCGGCTTCACCCCCCTCCAGTCCGACCGCCTGACCGAGGTCGCCGCCGAGCTGTCGGCCCGCCCCCAGCAGATCGCCCTGGCCTGGCTCCTCCAGCGCTCCCCCGCGATCGCCGTCATCCCCGGCACCTCTTCCCTGGCCCACCTGCGGGAGAACCTGGCGGCGGCGGAGGTGGTGCTGCCGGAGCGGGTGGTGCGGAAGCTGGATGGGATCGGGGGGAGTGAGGGGGTGGCGGGTGAGTCGTGAGGAGGTGGGGGCCTCGGTGTCAGGTCAAGTAGTCCTGGGCGATGCGCTCGGCCACCCGTTCCAGGATCGGGCCCGCCTCGGTGATGCACCTGGTGATGTCGGGTTCCTGGTCGGTGAGGGGGTAGGCGCGGCGGATCCCGGCGCGGCCCAGGGCCTCGGGGGGCAGGGCCAGCCGGCCGCAGACGGCCACGACGTCCTTGCCGGCGGCGCGGGCCGCGGCGGCGACGCCCGCGGGGGCCTTGCCGTGGAGGGTCTGTTCGTCGAGCGAGCCCTCGCCGGTGATGACGAGGTCGGCGCGGGCGAGGGCGGGCGCGAAGCCGAGGACGTCCAGCATGACCTCGATGCCGGGGCGGAAGCGGGCGCCGACGATCAGGGCGCCGTACCCGATGCCGCCCGCCGCTCCGGCGCCCGGCGCGACGGCGGACTCGGCGGCCCTGGGGCCGACGGTCTCCTCCAGCACCTTCGCGTAGTGGGCGAGCGCCGCGTCCAGGGTGGCCACGTCCTGCGGTGAGGCACCCTTCTGCGGCCCGTAGACCGCGGGGGCGCCCTTCGGTCCGGTCAGCGGGTTGTCCACGTCGCTGGCCAGGATGAGGTCGACGCCGGTCAGGCGGGGGTCCAGGGCGGACAGATCGGCGACGGCCAGGTCGGCGAGGCCGCCGCCGCCCGGGGCCACCGGGTCGCCGTCGGCGTCCAGGAAGCGGGCGCCGAGTGCCGTGAGCATGCCCGCGCCGCCGTCGGTGGTGGCGCTGCCGCCGACGCCGAGGACGATGGTCCGCGCGCCCGCGTCCAGCGCGGCCCGCAGCAGTTCGCCCGAGCCGTGGGTGGAGGCGCGCAGTGGGGCGAAGACGCCTTCGGGCAGCCGTTGCAGCCCGCTGGCCTCGGCCATCTCGACCACCGCCGTGCCCTCGCGCAGCGCGAACGCGGCGGTCACCGGCTCGCCGAGCGGGCCTGCGACCCGTACCTCCCGGCGTGCGAACCCGGCGGCGACCGCCGCGGCCACCGTCCCGTCGCCGCCGTCGGCGACCGGGAGCGCCTCGACGGCGAGGTCCGGGACGACCCGGCGCAGTCCGGCGGTGACCCGCTCGGCGACCTCGACCGCCGTCAGCGAGCCCTTGAACTTGTCGGCGGCCACGAGCACCCTCTGGGTCCCGCGTCCACCAGCAGCGTCTGCCACGTTGCCATCCCCTAGCTGTTCGGGCCTTGAGCACGTCAAGGCAGTCGCGCCGCTGCGACCTTAACCGCAGGCCGCCCTCGGCGTCATGCCCCATGATCCCCGGCCGGGGATGGCGGCGGGTCCGGGCGGGTGGGGGCCGGGCATGACGCCGCCGGGCTTACGGGTGGGTGACGGCCCTGGCTGGTTACCCTTGCCAGGGTGACCACGACTCCTGATTTCGCCACGTACATCGCGGGGCTGCCCCGTGTCCTCGCCGGTGCCGCCGCGCTCTTCCGGGACGCGGAGGGCCGGGTGCTGCTCGTCGAGCCCAACTACCGGGAGGGCTGGACGCTGCCCGGCGGCACCATCGAGTCGGACGACGGGGAGACCCCGCGTCAGGGGGCCCGCCGGGAGACCGCGGAGGAGATCGGGCTGGACCGTCCGCTGGGCCGGCTGCTCGCCGTCGACTGGGTGCACAAACCGGGCTGGCCGCCGCTGGTGTCGTACCTCTACGACGGCGGGGTCCTCGACGCGCGGGACCTCAAGGCGATCCGTCTCCAGGAGGAGGAGCTGCTGTCCTGGCGGCTGGTCCCCCGGGAGGAGCTGGGCACCCATCTGCTGGGCACCATGGGCCCGCGGGTGCTGGCCGCGCTGGACGTCCTGGCGGAGGGCGCGGGGACGGCGGAGCTGGAGAACGGGAAGCGGGTGGGGTGACCCCTGACCCGCTCACCGTGACCCGCTCACCGTGACCCGCTCACCGTGACCCGTTGACCGTGACCCGTGACCCCGGATATCTGTTCGCCCGCGCCGGACGGGCCGTCCTACCCTCGGTGTCATGACCAAGCCCACCAGGCCCCTCGTCGCTCTGCTCAGCGGTGCCGGTATCAGCACGGACTCCGGGATTCCCGACTATCGCGGGCCCAACGGGCTGTGGCGGAAAGATCCCGAGGCCGAGAAGCTGGTGACGTACGAGTACTACATGGGTGATCCGGAGATCCGGCGGCGCTCGTGGCAGTTGCGGCGGAGCAATGGGGCCCTGCGGGCCGAGCCCAACGCGGCGCACCGGGCGGTGGCCGGGCTGGAGCGGTCCGGGGTGCCGGTGCGGGTCATCACGCAGAACGTCGACGGGCTGCACCAACTGGCCGGGATGCCCGCCCGCAAGGTGCTGGAGCTGCACGGCAGCGCCCGGAGCGTGGTGTGCACCCGGTGCGGTGCGCGCGGGCCGATGGGGGACGCCCTCGCCCGGGTGGAGGCCGGGGAGGAGGATCCGCCGTGCCGGGAGTGCGGGGGGATCCTGAAGTCGGCGACGGTCATGTTCGGTGAGCGGCTGGACCCGGTCGTCCTCGGCGAGGCCATGGGCATCAGCAAGGCGTGCCAGGTCTTCTTCGCCGTCGGCAGCAGTCTCCAGGTGCAGCCGGCGGCGGGCCTCGCGGGCGTGGCCGCCGACCACGGGGCCCGGCTGGTCGTCGTCAACGCCGAGCCGACGCCGTACGACGACCTGGCCGACGAGGTCGTACGGGAGCCGATCGGCACCGCGCTGCCACGGCTGCTGGGTGAGCTGGCCGCCGCCGCGCGGTGACACGGCCGGGGTTCAGGAGCCCCGTCAGAAGAGGGCCGTGCCGCACTCGAAGTCGAGCAGGCGGCGCTTGCGCTCCAGGCCGCCGCCGTAGCCGGTGAGGCTGCCGGCGGAGCCGATGACGCGGTGGCAGGGGACGATGATGCTGATGGGGTTCTTGCCGTTGGCGAGGCCCACCGCGCGGGACGCCTTGGGGTTGCCGAGGGCGTCGGCGAGATCGCCGTACGAGCGGGTCTCGCCGAAGGGGATGCGGCACAGCTGGTCCCAGACCGTGCGCTGGAAGGGCGTGCCGTTCAGCCGGAGTTCGAGGCTGAAGTCCTTCAGGTCGCCCGCGAAGTACGCCTCCAGCTGCTCCTCGGCGGCGGCGAAGGCGGGGGCGCCGTCCGCCCGTGCGCCGAAGGTCTCCTCGGTGGGGCGATGGCGTTGCTCGGTCATGTAGAGGCCGCACAGGACGCCGTTCTCGGCGACCAGGGTGAGCGGGTCGTACGGGCTGTCGATGACTGTGTGCTGTCGCATGGAACGTCCTTATACCGGCAGGAAGTTGATCGGGTGGCTGTCGGTCGCCCAGAGGTACTGGACGGCGTACGCCCGCCAGGGGCGCCAGGCCGCCGCGCGGGCGGTGAGCGCGGCCGGGGTGGCGGGCAGGCCGAGGTCGGCCGCCGCGCGGCGGATGCCGAGGTCGGTGGGGAGGAAGGCGTCGGGGTCGCCGAGGGCGCGCATGGCGATGACGTCGGCGGTCCAGGGTCCGAAGCCGGGCAGGGCGAGGAGTTGTTCGCGGGTCTCGGGCCAGTCGCTTCCGGCGCCCAGGTGCAGGGTGCCGTCGGCGAGCCGGGAGACGAGGGTGGTGAGGGTCGTGCGGCGGGTGCGGGGCATGGCGAGGGACTCGGGGTCCAGGGACGCCAGGCGTTCGGCCGTGGGGAAGAGGTGGGTCAGGCCGCCCTCCGGGTCGTCCACCGGGTCGCCGTGGGCGGTGACCAGGCGGGCCGCGTGGGTGCGGGCGGCGGCGGTGGAGACCTGCTGGCCCAGGACCGCCCGGACCGCGAACTCGGCCTCGTCGGCCGTGCGCGGCACCCGCCGCCCGGGGGCCTTGTCCACCAGCGGCGCCAGCAGCGGATCGGTGCGCAGCTGGTCGTCGACGGCGACCGGGTCGGCGTCCAGGTCCAGCATCCGGCGGCAGCGGGCGATGGCCACCGGCAGATCCCGCAGGTCACTGAGGGTGAGCCGGCAGGCGATGTGGTCGGGGCGGGGGCCGAGCGCGGCGATGCCGTGGCCGTACGGCAGCCGGAGCGTGCGGCGGTAGGCGCCGTCCCGCCACTCCTCGACGCCGGGTACGGCGGTGGCGGCGAGGTGGCCGAAGAGGTTGTCGGGGTTGAGGGGGGCGCGGAAGGGCAGCCGCAGGGTCAGGGCGCCGCCGGTGGTCTGCGGTTGTCCCTTGGGGCGGCGGGCGCGCAGCTCGCTCGGGTTGAGGGCGAAGACCTCGCGGACGGTGTCGTTGAAGGTGCGCACGGAGGCGAAACCGGCGGCGAAGGCCAGGTCGGCCATGGGCAGGCCGGTGGTCTCGATGAGCAGCCGCGCGGTTTCGGCGCGCTGGGCGCGGGCGAGGGCGAGGGGGCCCGCGCCGAGTTCGGCGAGGAGCTGGCGCTCGATCTGGCGGGTGCTGTAGCCGAGCCGGGCGGCGAGGCCGGGGACGCCCTCACGGTCCACCACGCCGTCGGCGATCAGCCGCATGGCGCGGGCCACGAGGTCGGCCCGCTGGTTCCACTCCGGGGAGCCCGGGCTGGTGTCGGGCCGGCAGCGCTTGCAGGCCCGGAAACCGGCCTGCTGGCAGGCGGCGGCACTGGGGTGGAAGACCATGTTCCCGGGCTTCGGCGGCACCACGGGGCAACTGGGCCGGCAGTAGATCCCGGTGGTCAGAACCGCCGTGAAGAACCAGCCGTCGAACCGCGCGTCCTTGGACCGGACGGCGCGGACACAGCGTTCGGTGTCGGTGTGCATCCCGTTCTGCATAGGTCCAGCATCGGGCACACAGGGGTGTGGGGCTGGCGAGAATCCGACATCTAGGTTGGCTGGGCAGCGGGGGGTTGGATCGACGGGGGAGGTGGCGGCGGTGGTGCCGGGTCGGCTGCGCGGGCGGGGCGGATCCTCCAAGGGGTGGCCGAACGGTGGGGTCCCGGGTCGCCCTGAGGCCGGGGGCCAGGGGCGCCGGGTCGGGCTGGATCGGTCGTGGGGTGGGCCGCCGGTGGTCACCGGGCCGGGTCGCGCATCGGCCGGGTGCCCACGGTAGCGGGCTGGACCGCCCGTCGGGCGGATGTCGGCGGAGGCGGGCTGGATTGCCCGCGGGTGGGGCGGTGGGGGCGCCGCCGGATCACCCGCCCGAGCGGGCGCGGGTGGCGGGTGGGGCGGGTCGCCCGGAGGCCAGGGGCAGGGCCACCGGTCGAGATCGCTCAGGGAGCGGGCGCGGGCCGCACCGAGCTGGAGCACTCGCCCACCAGGCGACAGCCGTGCCGGTCCCGAGCGCCCGGAAGCCGAGAGATGGCAGCACCGGGCTGAATTGCCCGCGAGGGGCCAGCGGCCAGGACAGACCGGGCGCCCGGGGCACAAGGGCGAATCACCCGTCCGCCGGGCGACAGCGGGAACAGGGCCGGATCACCCCGAGGCCGGACGCCAGGACCACCCGGCCAGACGGCTCACTGAGCAGAGGCCACCCGTACCGAGCCGGAGCCACCAGGCAGCAGCGGAACAGGACCGCACCGCGCCGAAAGCGGGCGCCGGGACCACCCGGCCGGATCGCTCACGGGTCGCGCGGGGCAGCCGTGCCTCGCCGGATCGCCCGTCCACCGGGCGACGCGCGGAACAGGGCCGAAAATCGCCCCCGGCTCGGCTGGTGGCGGTACCCGGGCCGGGGCTCGTACGGCGGCGCGGTGCTACCGGGGGGCCGCGCGGCGATGGGCGGCGGTGCTCGCGGACTCCTGGCGGGAGGCCAGGGCCCAGATCACGAAGACGTCGATCGCCATCAGGACCACGGCCCAGACCGGCGCGTACGGCAGGAACAGGAACTGGGCGATCAGGCTGAGCGAGGCCAGCACGATGCCGGTGATCCGGGCCCAGGACGCGCCCGACAGCACGCCCCAGCCGGTGACGGCGACCAGGGCGCCGAGGACGACGTGGATCCAGCCCCAGCCGGTGAGGTTGATCTCGTACGTGTATGTGCCGACGTTGCTGTACACATTGTTCTTGGCGATCGCCGCGATGCCCTGGAGGACGGCGAGGATGCCGCTGCACAGCAGCAGGACACCGGCGAAGGTGACTCCGCCGGTGACCCAGCCGTCGCCGCCGGAGGTCGCGGGCTGCTGCGGGCGGGCGCTCCACGCGTCGCCGATCTCGCTGTCCGGTCTGCCGGTCCCGCCCTGCGGGCCGGTGGCTCCCGGCGTGCCGGTCCCGCCCTGCGGCTCTCCGCCCGGTTGTGCTGCGTTCTGGCTCATGAGGCCAGGAGACGCCCGTGGTGGGGGGACGGCGAGCGCTGTGGGCCGTATGGGTGATCGCCCCTGCGTACGTCCGCGTGTCTCACATGTTGATCATGTGGCCGGCCAGTCCGTGCAGCGCCTCCTTGACCGCCTCGCCCAGGGTCGGGTGGGCGTGGACATTGCGGGCGGCCTCGTGGACGGTGAGGTCCCACTGCTGGGCCAGGGTCAGCTCGGGGAGCAGTTCGGTGACGTCGGGGCCGATGAGGTGGCCGCCGATCAGTTCCCCGTACCGGGCGTCGCTGATCAGCTTCACGAAGCCGGTGGTGTCGCCGAGGCCGTGTGCCTTGCCGTTCGCGGTGAACGGGAACTTGGCCACCTTGACGTCGTACCCCAGTTCACGGGCCTGCTCCTCGGTGTAGCCGAAGCTGGCGATCTGGGGCTGGCAGTAGGTGGCGCGCGGGATCATCGCGTAGTCGAGCTCCATGGTCTCGGCGTCCGCGAGGGTCTCGGCGGCGATCACGCCCATCGACTCGGCGGCGTGCGCGAGCATCAGCTTGGAGGTGACGTCGCCGATGGCGAAGAGGTGCGGCACAGACGTGCGGCAGCGGCCGTCGACGTCGATCGCGCCGCGCTCGGTGAGGCGTACGCCGGTCCGCTCCAGGCCGTAGCCCTCGACATGGGGCCGGAAGCCGATCGCCTGGAGCACCTTGTCGGACTCCAGCACCTGCTGGGAGCCGTCCTGGGCGGTGACGGTGACCCTGACCTGCGGGCCGGACTCGTCGATGGCGTCGACGCGGGTGGAGGTGAGGACGTCGATGCCGAGCCTGCGGTACTGGCGGGCGAGTTCGGCGGAGACCTCGGCGTCCTCCAGGGGTGCCACCCGGTCCAGGAACTCGACGATCGTCACCTTCACGCCGTAGTTGTGCAGGATGTACGCGAACTCCACGCCGATCGCCCCGGCGCCCGCGATGATCACCGACCCGGGCAGCTCCTCGGCGAGGATCTGCTCCTCGAAGGTCACCACGCGCGCGGTGCGGCGGGTGCCGGGCAGCAGCCTGGGGCTGGCCCCGGTGGCGATGACGCAGTGCTCGAAGCCGAGGGTGCGGGTGGTGCCCTCGTAGTCGGTGACCTGGAGGGTGTGCGAGTCGAGGAAGGTGCCCCGGCCGTCGTACTCCGTGATCTTGTTCTTCTTCATCAGGTAGTGGACGCCCTTGACCCGGCCGTCCGCGACCTTGCGGCTGCGCCGGTACGCCTCGCCGTAGTCGAAGGTGATCTGGCCGTCGACCTTGATGCCGAAGGTCTTCCGCTCATGGGTGACGATGTGCGCCAGCTCGGCGTTGCGCAGCAGGGCCTTGGTGGGGATGCAGCCGACGTTCAGGCAGACGCCGCCCCAGTACTTCTCCTCGATCACGGCGACGCGCTTGCCGAGCTGGGCGGCGCGGACGGCGGCGACGTATCCGCCGGGGCCCGCTCCGAGTACCACGACGTCGAAGCGGTCGTCCTGCTCGTCCATGTGGGGCCCTTTCCCGAGGGTGCGGTGCGTGTCCGCTAGGGATTCTTTCGCATTATGTGTGGATTCTTCGCATCATTTCGAGATATCGGGGAGGTGGGCGGCGAAGGCCGCGTACGCCCGGTCGTCGAAGACCACGAATCTGACCTCGGTGACGGCCGAGCCGGCGGCGACGGTGGCGCGGACCGTCTCCACAGCGATCCGGGCTCCGTCGTCCAGCGGCCAGCCGTAGATCCCGGTGGAGATCGCGGGGAAGGCGACCGTACGGGCTCCCAGTTCGTCGGCGACCCGCAGTGACTCGCGGTAGCAGGAGGCGAGCAGCTCGGAGCGGTCCTCGGTGGTGCTGTGGACCGGGCCGACGGTGTGGATCACCCAGCGGGCGTCCAGCCGGCCGGCGGTGGTGGCGACCGCCCGGCCGGTGGACAGGCCCTTGCCGTAGTGCCCGGCGCGCAGTGCCCGGCAGGCTTCCAGGATCGCCGGGCCGCCGCGTCGGTGGATGGCTCCGTCGACGCCTCCGCCGCCGAGCAGCGAGGAGTTCGCGGCGTTGACGATGGCGTCGGCCGACTGCTGGGTGATGTCACCGCGTACGAGGGTGAGGGTTGTCATGACCTCAGTCTGCGCCATACGGCCTTCGCCGCGTTGTGGCCCGACATGCCGTGCACGCCGGGGCCCGGCGGGGTGGCCGACGAGCAGAGGAAGACGGCCGGGTGCGGGGTGCGGTACGGGTCGAGGGTGAGTCTCGGGCGGAGCATGAGCTGGAGTCCGGCGGCCGAGCCGGAGGCGATGTCGCCGCCGACGTAGTTGGCGTTGCGCGCGGCCAGCTCGGGCGGCCCTGCCGTGGCGCGGGCCAGCACCCGGTCACGGAAACCGGGGGCGAAGCGCTCCAGCTGGCGTTCGATGACATCGGTGAGGTCGCCGGTGTAGCCGTTGGGCACATGGCCGTAGGCCCAGAAGACCTGCTTGCCCGCGGGGGCGCGGGTGGGGTCGACGACGCCGGGCTGCACGGTGATCAGGAAGGGCCGCTCGGGTGCCCGTCCCTCGTGGGAGACCGCCCGCAGCGCCGCGTTGATCTCGGTAGTGTCCGCGCCGATCTGCACGGTCCCGGCGATCCGGGCCTCGGGCGCGGTCCACGGCACCGGTCCGTCCAGCGCGTAGTCGACCTTGAAGACACCCGGGCCGTAGCGGTACCCGTCGTAGTAGGAGCCGAAGCCGGCGATACGGGCGAGCGCGGTGGGTGAGGTGTCGAAGACGTAGGCGCGGGCGGGCGGCAGATCGTCGAGCCGCTTGACCTCGAAGCCGGTGTGGACCGTGCCACCGCACTCCTTCAGATACGAGGTGAGGGCGTCGGAGATGGCCTGGGAGCCGCCCTGCGCCAGCGGCCAGCCCCGGGCGTGCGCGGCGAGGGCGAAGACCAGGCCGACGGCTCCGGTGGCGAGTCCGTCGAGGGGTGCCATGACATGGGCGACCAGCCCGGCGAAGAGGGTCTTCGCGGGCTCGTCCTGGAAGCGGCGGGTCAGCCAGCTGGACGGGGGCAGGCCGACCAGGCCGAACCGGGCGAGGGTGACCGGGTCACGGGGCAGCGAGCTGAGGGGGAGCGACATGAAGTCGCGGACCAGGGTGTCCCACTTGGGGAGGAAGGGGGCGACGAGTCTGCGGTACGCGCCCGCGTCACGTGGGCCGAAGGAGGCGGCGGTCTCGGCGACCGAGCGGGCCAGCACGGCCGCGCTGCCGTCCAGGAAGGGGTGGGCCATGGGCAGCTCGGGGTGCAGCCAGGTCAGTCCGTGCCGCTCCAGGGGCATCGCGCGGAACGCGGGTGAGTTGACACCGAGGGGATGGGCGGCCGAACAGGGGTCGTGGCGGAAACCGGGGAGGGTCAGCTCTTCGGTGCGGGCACCGCCGCCCACCGTGTCCCGGGCCTCGAAGACGGCCACGGAGAAGCCGCGCCGGGCCAGCTCCACGGCGGCCGTCAGTCCGTTCGGCCCCGCTCCCACCACGACCGCATCGAGCATCGACGGCACCTTCGGACTCCTTCGTCAGCCGATGGCCACTCCCGGTCAGGATATGTCGGGGGACCGACATCGCCGGGCGGGGGCCCGGGGTGGCGTGGGTGGAGTGGGACGCCCGCCGCCCGCCGGGACCGCCCGCCCCGCTCAGGCCGCCCCGCCCGCCGGGACCGCCCGCCCGCTCAGACCTCCCCGCCCGCCGAGATTGCCCGGCCCCGCTCAGGCCGCCCCCGGGCCCGCCAGCAGCGCCGCCACCCTTCGCGCGGTCGCCGTGTCGCGGGCGGCCGTGAAGGGCAGGGCGTTGCCGCCCGTGATGCGGAAGGGCTCGCCGGTCCGGGTCAGCTGGGTGCCGCACGCCTCGGCCACCAGCAGCAGCCCCGCCGCGTGGTCCCAGGCGGCCTCCCAGGAGAAGGCCACGGCGTCCAGCTCACCCCGGGCGACGGCGAGATACTCCAGGCCGGCCGAGCCGCAGGGGCGCGGGGCGATGCCGTCCGTCACCAGTCCCAGCAGTTGGCGCTTCTCCTCGTCGGTCGTGTAGTCCGGGTGGGACGTGGCGATCCGCAGGTCTCGGCCGGGCTCGGGCGACCCGGCGTGCAGCCGCTCGCCGTCGAGGTGGGCGCCCTGGCCGCGGATCGCGACGGCGAGCTGATCGCGGGCCGGGAGATAGGTCCAGGACGCGAGCAGCACTCCCCCGCGGGCCAGCGCGACCAGGGTGCAGAAGCCGTCCTCGCCGCGCACGAACTGGCGGGTGCCGTCGACGGGGTCGACTATCCAGACCGGGGCGTCGCCGCGGATCGCGTCGTACGACGCGGGGTTGGCGTGGACCGCCTCCTCGCCCACCACGACCGAGCCGGGCAGCAGCTCGCCGAGGGCCTCGGTGAGGAACAGCTCGGCATTGCGGTCGGCGTCCGTCACCAGGTCGTGCGGGCCGCTCTTCTGGTCGACCTCGTGGTCGGCGAGGCGGCGGAAGCGGGGGAGGATCTCGGCCGCGGCGGCCTTGCGGATCGCGTCCGCCACATCACCGGCATGCCGTGCGAGAAACTCGTCGATGGTTTCCAGGTTGTCGCTCATGCCCTCCATGAGAACACGTGCCACTGACAATCCCCGCCGGGATTGTGTACTCACGATGGAATCGGGATGAACGCACGAAAACAGACACATGGGGACGAGCTGGACGGGATGCCGTCCGGCTCACCGGCCCACCGCGTACCCCTGCATCCCCCGCGGATTGGCGCCCGCCGACAGCACGCCGGTCTCCGGGTCCCGGGCGACCGCGCAGAGCCGTCCGGCGGACCAGGCGGGTTCGACCGTCACCTCGTGCCCCCGGCGGCGCAGTTCGGCGACGACCTCCGGTGACATCCGGGACTCGACGGTCACGCTGCCGGGGAGCGTGCCGCGCGGGTAGAAGGAGCTGGGGAAGCTGTCGTTGTGCCAGTTCGGGGCGTCGATGGCGCCCTGGAGGTCGAGTCCGCCGCGGACCGGGGGGCGCAGGGCGAGGGACAGGAAGAAGTGCAGCTGCCATTGGTCCTGCTGGTCCCCGCCGGGCGTACCGAAGGCCAGTACCGGGACGCCGTCGCGCAGGGCGAGGGACGGGGTGAGGGTGGTACGGGGGCGGCGGCCGGGCGTGAGGGTGTTGGGCAGGCCCTCTTCGAGCCAGGTCATCTGCAACCGGGTGCCGAGCGGAAATCCCAGTTCGGGGATGACCGGGTTGGACTGGAGCCAGCCGCCGCTGGGAGTGGCGGCGACCATGTTGCCCCAGCGGTCGACGACATCGAGGTGGCAGGTGTCGCCCCGGGTGAACCCGTCGGGGGAGACAGCGGGCTCGACCGGGGCGGGGCCCAGGGTCGGATCGCCCACCCCCATCGGGCTGGACCCCGGCCGGCCGGCCACGACCACCCCCGCCGCCCCGCTCGTCCGGGGCACCCGCCCACCCGGGCTTCCGGGCCGCAGCTCGAAGGACGCCTTGTCCCCCACCTGACCGCGCCGCCGCGCGTTGTACGTCTCCGACAGCAGCTCGGTCACCGGCACCTCGGCCGCGTCGCCGTACCACGCCTCCCGGTCGGCCATGGCGAGCTTGCAGCCCTCGATGAGGAGATGGACGTACTCCGCCGAGCCGTACGCGGGCAGTTCGGGCGGCAGCAGCGCGAGTTGCTGGAGCAGCGCCGGGCCCTGGCTCCAAGGGCCGGCCTTGCACAGGGTCCAGCCGTTCCAGTCGTACGTGACCGGCGCCTCGTAGCTCGCGGACCAGGCGGCGAGATCCTCGGCGGTGAGGGTGCCGGTGTGGCGCTCGCCGCTGGTGTCCAGGGTGGGCCGCGCGGACTGCCGTACCAGTGCCTCGGCGATGAAGCCGGACCGCCAGATCTCGCGGGCGGCCTCGATCTGGGCCTCCCGGCCGCTCGCGGCGCCGGATTCGGCGATCAGGCGCCGCCAGGTCGCGGCGAGCGCCGGATTGCGGAACAGCGCGCCGTGGCTCGGCGCCTCGCCGCCCGGCAGGTACACGTCCGCCGAGGAGGTCCACTCCGTCTCGAACAGTTCCCGTACGGACTCCACGGTCGCCCCGAGGCCCTCCACCGGCGGGTGCCCGTCCTCGGCGTACCCGATGGCGTATTTCAGCACCTCGGCGAGGGACTTGGTCCCGTGGTCGCGCAGCAGGAGCATCCAGGCGTCGAAGGCGCCGGGCACGGCGGCGGCGAGCGGGCCGGTGCCGGGGACCAGGTCGAGGCCGAGCCCCCGGTAGTGCGCGACGGTGGCGCCGGCCGGGGCCACGCCCTGACCGCACAGCACGCGCACCTCGCCGCCCACGGGCGCGAGCAGGATCGGCACCTCGCCCGCGGGCCCGTTCTGATGAGGCTCGACCACATGCAGCACGAAGGCGCCCGCCACCGCCGCGTCATAGGCGTTGCCGCCGTCCTCCAGCACGGCCATGGCCGACTGCGAGGCCAGCCAGTGTGTGGAGGAGACCATGCCGAAGGTGCCTTGGAGGGTGGGACGGGTGGTGAACATGCGGGCTCTCACCTCGTTGTCTCGGCCGCCGGAACGAAGCCGGTCGGCGGCGTTCAGGGACGCCTTCGGCGGCTGCCGCAGCAGGGTATCGATCGCCCTCCTGCCGCCGTTTGCCCGCCCCTTGTCAGCGGGGAGGCCTGCCCCCGAGGATCGGCATCCGCCGTCACCACCCCCGGCGCGCGTGCGCGGCACGGCCCGGCGGGGCGAGGGCAGGGGCCCGGAGCCGCTGGACGAGGGCGCGGCGCAGTTCCCGGTCCTCGTCCGTCTCCAGGGCCATGTCGAGTTGCACGATGTCGACTCCGGCCGCGCGGAGGGTGCCGATACGGGCGGCGACCGTGTCGAGGGAGCCGATGTAGGCGGCGGCCAGGGAGCGGGACACGTAGGCGGTGAGGGGGTGGTTGTCGGTGGTGGGGACGCGTTCGCGGTCGCGGTCGAGCTGGACCGCGGTGAGCCAGCGGGCCGTGTCCGGGCCGGAGGTGAGCCGGACGGCGTCGGCGCGGATGCGGCGGGCCCGGTCCTCGGCCTCCTCGTCGGTGCGGGCGGTGATCACGGTGACGTGGCGCCAGATCCGCAGCCGTCGGCCGTGGGCCGCCGCGGCGGTGTGCGCCAGCGCGATCCGGCGGCGGGTCACCGACAGGGGCGCGGGCGAGACGGCGTACACATCGGTGTGGCGGGCGGCGAGTTCGATGCCCTCGGGTGAGGAGCCGCCGAAGGAGAGCAGTTCGGCGCGCGGGCGGGGCAGCAGGCCCGAGCGGGCGCCGCGCACGGTGTAGAACTCGCCGTCGTGGTCGAAGTCCTCGCGGGCGCGCAGGGTCCGGCCGAACAGCTCCAGGTACTCCCCGGCGCGGCGGTAGCGGTCGGGCTTGGTGAGGGTGTCGCCGTCCCGGGCCACGTCGGCGTCGCTGGAGCCGACGATGACATGGGCCGCCGCCCGGCCGCCGGAGAGCCGGTCCAGGGTGGCCAGGGCGCGGGCGGACACGGTGGGCGCGGTGGTGCCGACCCGGTGGGCGACGGCGACGCGCAGCCTGCTGGTGGCCGCCAGCGCCCAGCAGGCCACCAGCCAGGGGTCGGGCCAGGAACTCGACTGCACCACGAGGGCGCTGTCCAGCCCGTCCTCCTCGTTCTCCCGGGCCGCGCGCGCCACGTACGCGGGGTCGGCGTCGCGCTCGCGCGGGTCGGGGGCGAAGCGCAGGGCCCGCCGTTCGTCGGGGGTGGCGCCCTGCGGGGGTGCGGCGCGGACGCCGCCGCGGATGTCGAGATCCCTGAACTCCATGATGGCGGGCTCCTGTTCGTCGGGGGTGTCCTCGGCCGCCGGGGGGTGGTCGGTCGGCCGAGGGGCCCGGTGCTGATCAGCACGGTGTGGGGGGTGGCCGCTGAAGGAGGGCCAGCGGTTGACCAACTGGCTGCGGGGCGGGGCGGGCTGCCGCGGCGGGACCGGCTGCTGATCAGCCGACCGCCGGGCGAGAAACCCGGTGCCGGTCGGCCAACCGCAGGCCAAGTGCTGGTCGGCCGACCGCCCGGCCGGGGCCGATCAGCCGACCCCGGGCCGAGAAACCCGGTGCTGATCAGCCCGCCGGGAAGAGGCCGGTCAGCCGGCCGCCGGGCCGAGTCGGGCCAGGGTGTCCAGGACCCGGGAACGGCTCACGAACACCTCGGGGGGCAGGGACACGTAGAGCTGGAGGGTGGTGACCCCGGGGCGGTGGTAGCGCAGGATGCGTTCGCGGCACTCCTCGGGGGAGCCGCTGATGAACAGGCCGTCCACGACCGTGTCGGGCAGTGCCTTCTGGGCTCCTTCGACATCGCCCTCGGCCCATTTGCGGTGCGACTCGCTCAGCAGGTCGCCGTGGCCCAGCCATTCGTGGAACTTGCGGTAGGGCTCCCGGTTGAGGATCCAGGCGAGGAACGGGCGGGTGGCGCGGTGCGCGTAGTCGGTGTCCTCGGTGGGACAGACGAACACCTTGACGACGAGTTCCTTGCCGGGCGGCTGCGGCCCCACCGCGTCCAGGATCTTCGGTACGTCCTCGGGGAAGAGGAGGTTGGTGATGGCGCCGTCGCCCTCGCGGAAGCCGAGGCGCAGCATGCCGGGGCGCAGGGCGCCCAGGATCACCTTGACCGGGTCGCGCGGCGGGTGGGGCAGCCGGTAGCCGGTGATGGAGAAGGTGTCGAAGTCGCCCGCGATGTGCTCGCCGCGCAGGGCCCGGGTGACGAACCGGAGTACGTCCCGGGTGCGTTTGTAGGGCTCGTCGAACGGGATGCCGTTGATGTCGGTGACATGCGCGGGCACCGACGCGCCGAGCCCCAGCAGCAGCCGGCCCGGGGCGAGCTGGGCGAGGGTCGCGGCGGTCTGGGCGAGGACGGCCGGGCCCCGGGTGTGCACCGGGACGATGCCGGTGGCGATCCGGAGTTTCGGCGACCAGGCGGCGACGGTGGCGAGCGGGGTGAAGGCGTCGGTGCCGCCGCCCTCGGCGCTCCAGACGTCGGTGTAGCCGAGGTCGGGCAGTCGCTCCACCAGGAAGCGGTGCCGGTCGATGGTCAGGCCGGGCAGCGGCAGGGTGACGCCCCACTTGGGCGGCAGACCGGGCGCGGGCGGCACGGACGCGGCGGACGGGACGGACTGCGAGAGGGTCATGGCGCCACCCGTACGGTCGTGAGGTCGAGGAACCAGGACTGCGGCTGGACGAAGCCCTGGACCTTCGGGGACAGGGCGCGCGGGTTGCTGTCGTTGACGACGAACAGCCAGGGCGCGTCCTCGGTGACCAGCTTCAGGGCCTCGGTGTAGTCGGCCTCGCGGGATTCCCGGTCGGTGGCCGCACCGGCGGCGGCGAGCAGCTTGTCCACTTCGGGGTTGCTGTAGTGGCCGGTCCAGAAGGTGCTGTCGGTGCCGATGAACAGCGGGAGCAGCGCCTCGGACTGGAAGAGGGTGGTGGACTGGGCGATGGCCTGCGAGTCGAGCGCGACCTCGCCCTTCGCCTCGGCGCCGATCAGGGTCGACCAGTCGGTGGTGCGGATCTCCACGTCGATGCCGATGGCGGCGAGGTCGCGTTGCACGGCCTCGGCGATCGGCACCGGGACCAGATTGCCGGAGCCGCCGGTGGGGACGGTCACGGAGGTGCTGAAGCCGTCGGGGTATCCGGCCTCGGCGAGGAGTCTGCGGGCCTCGGCGGGGTCGTGGTCGTAGGTGTCGTTGGCGGGGTCGTAGGCGAAGGTGCCGCGCGGGGCGGCCTGGTGGGCGGGTTCGGCGGTGCCGTGGAGCAGTTCCTCGGCGATGGCCTCGCGGTCGACGGCGTAGTTGGCGGCGCGGCGCACCAGGGGGTCGTCCCAGGGTTTCCGGGAGGTGTCGAGGATCCAGTACCAGAGGTGGTCGTAGCTGTTGGTGACGATGTTGACGCCGTCGTCCTTGAGGCTCGGGATGTCGTCGGGGTTCGGGTACTCGATCCAGTTGACGGAGCCGGAGCGCAGGGCGGCGGTGCGGGCGGCGGCGTCGGGCAGGGCCTTGATGACGAGCCGGTCCAGGGCGGGGGCGCCCCGCCAGTAGTCGTCGAAGCGGGCGAGTTCGATCTGTTCGCCCGCCTGCTGCTTCACGAACTTGAACGGGCCCGTGCCGACGGGGTGTTCGGAGAAGTTCTCGGTCCCGGTCTCGCGTACGGCGGTGGGGCTGGCGATGAGGACATGGGCGAGGTCTTGCGGGAAGTGCCCGTTGCGCTCGGCGGTGACCAGTTCGACGCGGTCGTCGGCGAGTTTGGTGTACTTCGTGATGCCGCCCGCGTATTCGCCGGCCGCGGCGCCGAGGGCGTCCGTGTAGTACGGGCTGTCCTCGTCGAGGTAGCGGTCGAGGTTGAAGACGACGGCGTCGGCGTCGAAGGCCGTGCCGTCCTGGAACTTCACTCCGTCACGGAGGGTGAAGGTCCAGGTCTTGCCGTCCTCGGCGACCTCCCAGGAGGTGGCGAGGGCGCCGGTGATCTCGGAGGGGCCGTCGGTCTTCGACAGGTCGTAGCGGGTGAGTCCCTCGTAGAGCTGGAAGCTGACCAGCCGCTTGCCCTCGTAGCCCGCGCCGCCGATGACGGTGTCGGGGTTGGGGAGTTTCCCGGTCGCGCCGATGACGAGGGTGCCGCCGTCCTGCGCGCCGCCCGCCGCGTCGTCGGCGCCGCCGCAGGCCGCGCCGGTCAGCAGCAGTGCGGCGGCCAGCGCGGCGGCCCGCAGGGCGGGGAAGAGGGTGCGGGGTCTCGGTGTTCGATGGTCCGGCGTGTCGCCGGTGGTGGGCCGGTGGTGCGTCATGGGTTCCTCGTGGTCGTTCTGGTCACTGGGTGGCGGGCGGGGTGTCGGCGGCGAGCAGGGCGCGCGTGTAGGAGTGGCGGGGGGTGTGCCAGAGGGCGTCGGGGGTGGCTTCCTCCACGACGCGGCCGTGGCGCAGGACGACGACCCGGTGGGCGAGTTGGCGTACGACGCCCAGGTCGTGGGAGATGAACAGCAGGGCCAGTCCGAGGCGCCGCTGGAGGCCGGTGAGCAGGTCGAGCACCTGGGCCTGGACGGTGGTGTCCAGGGCGGACGTCGGCTCGTCGCACACGATCAGGTCGGGGCCGGTGGCCAGGGCGCGGGCGACGGCGACGCGCTGGAGCTGTCCGCCGGACAGTTCGCGCGGACGGCGGCGGGCCAGGGCGGGATCGAGGCCGACCTTGTGGAAGAGGTCGGCGACGAGGGCCGGGCGCTCCGCGCGCGGGGTTCCGTGCACGCGCAGCGCGAAGGCGACGGCCTCGCCCGCGCGCAGCGCCGGGTTGAGGGAGCCGCGCGGGTGCTGCGGCACGAACTGGAGCCGGGCCCGCACCGGCCGCGCCGCCCGCCCGAAGAGCCGCCCGGGGTCGTGCCCGTCGAACCGTACGGTCCCGGAGTCGGGCGCGAGCAGCCCGAGCGCGAGCCGCGCCAGCGTGGACTTGCCGGACCCGGACTCCCCCACGAGAGCGACGGTCTCACCGGAGCCGACCCGCAGCGAGACACCGTCCACGGCCGGGGGGCCGGACCGGTACCTCTTGGTCACCGCGTCCAGGACGAGCAGGTCTCGGGTCATCGGGTAGCTCCTGGCAGCGGGGTCACCAGCGCGGCGGCGTGGGGGTGTTCGTGTGCGGGGGCGGCCAGTGAACGGGGGACGCCGACAGGGGCCGGGGGGCCGGGCCGGGCGCCCTCGGGCGGCCTGCCCGGGACGCGGAAGTCTCGGGTCACCACACACCTCCCGGCCGCGCCGCCACCGACACGGCGGCGCAAGGGCGCTCCGGGGTGGTCAGCAGGCGGTCCACCGTGGCCACCCCCCGAGGAGACCCCGTCCACAACCGGGCAGCCGGGCCGGGCGCTCCCGGCTGGCCTCTCCTGGACGAGGAAAGCCCGGGTCATCGCACACCTACCGGCCGCGCCGCCACCAACGCGGCACTCCGGGGATGTCAGCAACCGGGCGGCGGAGACCACCTCCGGAGAAACCCCGACCACAACCGGGCAGCCAGGCCAGGCGACCCCGGTCGACCTCCCCGGCACAAGGAAGGCTCCGGTCATCGCACACCTCCCGGCCGCGCCGCCACCAACGCGGCGGCGTACGGGTGTTCAGGGGTGGTCAGCACGCGGTCCGTGGGGCCGGTCGTCACGATGCGGCCGTGGCGCATCACGGCCACCCGGTGTCCGATCCGGCGGGCGGCGCCCAGGTCGTGGGTGACCAGGAGCAGGGCGATGCCTCGTTCGCCGAGCAGCCCGGCGAACAGGTCGAGCACCTGGGCGCGGACCAGGGCGTCGAGGGCCGTGGTGGGTTCGTCGGCGACCAGCAGGCCGGGGGCGCAGGCCAGGGCGAGCGCGACAGCGGCACGCTGGCGCTGTCCGCCGGAGAGCTGATGGGGGTGGCTGCGGGCGATCCGGTCGGGCGCGGTGAGGCCGACCGATTCCAGGAGGGCGGGTACGGCCTGCCGTGCGGCGCGTCTGCCGTCGGCGACGCGGTGGCGCAGCAGCACCTCGGCGACCTGGGCGCCGACGCGCCGCAACGGGTCGAGCGCGGTGTCCGGGTCCTGCGGGACGTATCCGACGCGCCGGCCGCGTACGGCCGTCAGGGCACGTTCGTCGAGGGTGAGCAGGTCGGTGCCGGACAGCCGGACGTGGCCGGTGACGCGGGCGGTGCGGCCGGGCAGGCCGAGGACGGTACGGGCCAGGGTCGACTTGCCGCTGCCCGACTCCCCCAGCACGACGAGGGCCTCACCGGGCGCCACGGTCAGGGAGACGCCGTCGACGGCCCGGACCTCGCCGCCGGGGCCCTGGTGGGTGACGGTCAGGTTCTCGACGTGGAGATGCTCGGTGGCGGGTCCTTGGAGAGGTACAGGTACGGGTGCGGTCATCGGCCCGCCCCCTCGCTCAGGAAGCCGCCGGAGGCGTCGGTGCCGTGCCGCAGGGCCTCGCCGAGCCAGTTGAAGACGACCGAGACGGCGAGGATCGTGACGGCGGGCAGGACGGCGACCTCGGGGTGGGTCAGCAGCGCGGGCCTCAACTCGTCGAGCATGGCGCCCCATTCGGCGGCGGGCGGCGGCACGCCCAGGCCGAGGAAGGACAGCCCGGCGGCGTAGACGACGGCCAGGCCGACCAGCGAGGAGGAGTAGACGAGGAGCACGGGCGTGATGACGGGGGCGACCTGCCGTACGGCGACGGTGAACGCGCCCGCGCCGCTGACCCGGGCCGCCTCCAGGAACTCGGCGGTCCGCACGCGCCGCGCCTCGGTGAAGGCGACGCGGGTCACCGCCGGGGTCAGCACCACGGACAGGGACACCACGGTGGCCGTCAGGCCGGGACGCATCACGGTGGCGACGACGATCGCCAGGAGCACGCCGGGGAAGGCGTACAGCACATCGAGGGTGCGCAGCAGCGCGTGTTCGGTGAACCGTCCGCCCAGTCCGGCGGCGATGCCGAGCAGACCGCCGAGGACGGTGGCGACGGCGACGGGCACCAGTCCCCCGGCCAGTGAGGGCCCGGCGGCCACGAGCAGCCGGCTGAGCACGTCCCGCCCCTGCGTGTCGGTCCCGAGCAGATGCCCGGGGCTCCCCGGCGGCAGCAGGCGCTCCCGCAGCTCACCCGCCCCCGGATCGGCCGGTGCGATCAACGGTCCCGCGACGGCGAGAAGGAGGAGCAGCGCGGCGAGGGCGGCGGGCACGAGGGTGCCGGGGGGTGGCAGGCGGCGGCGTGAGGGTGGCTTGCGCGGGGGTGGGGCGGGTTCCGCCGGGGGCGGCCCGGCGGACACCACCGGGGCGGGGCCCGGGCGAAGGTGCTGGCCTCGGTTCACAGGGTGCCTCGCAGGCGCGGGTCGATCAGGGCGTGGGCGGCGTCGACGAGGATGTTGACGCCGACGAAGGCGACGGCGACCAGCAGGACTCCGGCCTGGATCAGCGGCAGATCGCGGGCGGCGAGACCGTCGTACAGGAGGCGGCCCAGGCCCGGCCAGGCGAACAGCGTCTCGACGAAGACCACGCCCTCCAGCAGATACGCCAGTTGCAGCCCGCCGATGGTCAGCAGTGCCGGGGACGCGTTGTGGACGCAGTGCCGCAGGACCGCCGTACGGCTGAGCCCCCGTGCGCGCAGTCCGTCGGCGAGGTCGGAGTGCAGTACGTCGGACAGGGCCGCTCCGAAGACCCGTGCCGTCAGTCCGAGCGGGACCAGCGCCGCGGCGACGGCCGGCAGGACCAGATGGTGGAGCCGGTCGGCCGTGCCACCGCCCGTGAAGAGATCCTCCGTGCCGCCGGCCGGGAACCAGCGCAGCCCGACCGCGAAGACCGCGATGAGCAGCAGGGCCACCGAGTACTGCGGCGCCGACACCGCGAGGGTGCTCAGCGCGCGGGACACCCGGGCGCGGGCGCCCCGGGGCCGGGTCGCGCCGAGGGCGCCCAGCAGCGTGCCCCCCGTGAGCACCAGCAGGAACGCCGCCCCGGCGAGCGTCAGGGTCTGGGACAGGGCGGGCAGCAGGACGTCCGTGACCGGGCGCTGGGCGGAGATGGAGACACCGAGGTCGCCCTGGACGGCGTACCACAGCCAGTGCGCGTACCGGACGGGCAGCGGCTCGCCGAGGCCGAGGCGCTCGGTGAGGCGGTCGCGTGCCTCGGCGGGGGCGCCGGGGCCGAGCAGCGCGGTGACCGGGTCGCCGGGGACGAGGGCGATGGAGGCGAACACGACGACGGTGACGCCGAGGAGGGTGGGCACGGCGTAGAGCAGGCGCCGGGCCAGATACCGCCTCATCCGCGCGCCCCGCGGAACACGGAGCCGGTGCCTCCGGTGGGCGGGCGGGGCGGGGCGGCCGTCATGCGGGGTCCAGCCTTTCAGGGTTTCGGGGGTGTGGCGGATGGAGGGCGGGGTCCTGCACGGGTGGGTGCGAGGTGGTGGGCCCGTTCCGCGGGCCGGGCCCACGGCGTCCGCGCCGGGCTTCGTCCGCCGGGTCCGCCGGGCCTCTCGTCCGGGTGACGGGGCGTCGGCGATGGGCGGCGGCGCACGTCACCGAGGTCGCGGTCACCGTGTCCCGAAGCGTGCGTGCTCCCGGTACGCCACAGCCAGCCAGGCGTTGATGCTGATACCCCTGGTCATAGGATCCGTAGTACGGAACACACGATTCCGTCGTGTGCGCGTGATCCGGCCCTTGTTGACCCCCGTTGAGCGGCCGAATTACGCTCTTGTCATGTCTCATCGGCGAACCGACTTCACTCTGTTCGGTATCGGCGGCTCGTGGCACCGCAGAACCTTCGACGAGTTCTGTCGCGGCGGCGCCGGGCGCTGATCCCGCGGTACGTCCTTCCGCGCGCGCCCCTTCCCAGCCCCCTGCCTCCGCACCCACCAGCAGCCACCGCCGAGGGGACCCCTGTGAAGCCGTACCGCCGCGCCCGCCGCGCCCGCCGCTTCGAGACGCCGGGCAGCGCCCGGTGACCGCGCTCACCGCCGCGGCCAGACCGCGCCCCCGCCGGGCCGGACAGGCGGAGATCGACAACCCGCTCGACCTGATCGCCGCCCATCAACTGCTCACCGAGCAGGCCGACCCGGCCGGCCGCACCGGCCCCGAGGGCCGCTCCGCCGGGCAGGTCCGCCGCGCGTGGGCCCCCAGTGGCTGCGACTGCGGCCATCCCACCTGCACGGGCCCCGGCGACCATGCCTGCGACGCGCTGACCAGGGTGTTCCTCGCCGGGCGCCATCCGGTGGCCAGCGCGGGGCTGCGCAGTGTGCTCAACACCGACCCGGGCACCGCCGTGGTCGGCAGCTCCGGGGACTTCGCCCGGCTGCCGGACGCGCTGCGCCGGGTGCGGCCCGACGTCGTCCTGCTGGGCGGTGGTGGCACGCTCGCGGAGGATCTCGCCCTGGTCGCCCGGCTGCGCGCCCCCGACGTGGTACCCGACGCCCGGGTCCTGCTGCTGCGCCGGGCGGAGAGCACCGCCGAGGCCAGCCGCATCCTGCTCGCCGGGGCGAGCGGCTGTTTCCCGCTGGATCTGGCGGAGGAGGGGATCATCACGGCGGTGGGGGTCGCCGGGGCGGGCGGCTCGGTGTTCCTGCCGGCCCCGCCACCGGTCCGGCTCCCCGCACCGGCCCCGGCCCACGACACCGCCGAACCGCTGCCGCAGCACTGCGGGCTCACCGACCGGGAGCGCCAGGTGCTGGCCCAGCTGGGGCGCGGGCTGAGCAACGCCGAGATAGGGCGTGAACTGGCCCTGGCGGAGGCCACGGTGAAGAAACACCTCACCAACGCCATGCGCAAGATCGGCCAGTCGGACCGGTTGCGGGCCGCGCTCTACGCCCACCGGCACGGGCTGGCCGGCTGAGCCGGGCCACCGGACAACACGCGGCCTGCGGACGGGTGCTGTCGCCATGCGGGCCTATGGACAGACGCGTCCCGCTCGGGCTCCCAGGGCGACCTTCGGAGCATGTCCCGGGCGCCGATGGTCGCCGTCGGCGGCGCCTTTCGGGGCTTCTGGGCGGTGCTCCGCGCTTCGTAGCGTTGCCCGACAACAACAGCCACCCCCCACGTGGCCACCGCGCACACGAAGGAGTCCCGAGATGAGCGATGCGCCCGCAGGAGGCATCGCACGCACCGGTTCCGGCCCGGTCGCGGCGGCGCACGACGGCGCCGGGACCGCGGAGCCCGGACGTCGCGTCACCGCCGTACTGCGCCCTCCGCAGTCGCCGCCCGGCCCGGCGGACGCCGCCGATCCCCTGCGCAACACCTACCGGAGCATGCCGGAGGCCGAGCGGTCGGCACTGTGGCGGCAGCGGCTGCACGAGGCCGAGTCGGGCCTGACCCGGCTGCTGGCCTCGCGGTACGACTCCGCCAACCTCGCCGGCTGGTTCACCCTCCAGGCCGAGATCTTCGCCGACCTCCCGAACCCGGCCGACGCGGGCGCCGCCGACTGGCAGCGTGTCTTCTTCCGCGGTCAGGCCCTGATGGAACGTTTCCTCGTCACCCGCTACGGGGAGCAGTCGCTGATCGCCTGGGCGCGGGCCATCGCCGAGGTGCACCGCGATGTCGAGCCCGACCACGGCCGGGGCGCCGCCGACCCGGTCCACCGCATCGCCCGCCAGGCCGAACTCTATGGATCCGACTACGAGTTCGACGACGACATCGGGACCGACGGCGCCACCCGGGCGGCCCTGACCATCACCCACTGCGCGATCTGGGACTACCGCGAGCGGGCCCGCCGCTCCGGCGTCCGGCTCACCCTCGCCTCGCCGTGCACGTACTGCACCAAGGCACTCTCCGCGAACATCCGCGCCAAGGGCTACGAGCCGGCGTACGACCTGCGCACCGGGCCCACCGGGCACGGCTGTCGCTGGGAGGTCACCGCGGGCACCGACACCGCCGCCGGTGCCTGTGCGGGTGCCGGTGCCGGTGCGGGTGCCGATGCCGGTGCCGATGCCGGTGCGGATGCCGATGTCGGTGCCGGACCCACCGGCCCCACCGGCCCTACCGGCCCCACCCGCCCCGACGAGACCACCGACC
This sequence comes from Streptomyces sp. NPDC059477, assembly GCF_042749375.1. NCBI lineage: Bacteria > Bacillati > Actinomycetota > Actinomycetes > Kitasatosporales > Streptomycetaceae > Streptomyces > Streptomyces sp. NPDC059477. The sequence continues at coordinate 54,772 of NZ_JBHYUG010000003.1, forward strand.
CCACCGACGACACCGACGACACCCCCCGGGAGCAGTGATGTGCGGCGTCACCGGATGGATCGACTGGGACGCCGACCTGCGGACGCAGGGCCGTACCGTCTCCGCGATGACCGAGACCCTCGCCTGCCGCGGCCCCGACGCGGCCGGCACCTGGCTCTCGCGGCACGCCGCGCTGGGCCACCGGCGGCTGTCCGTGATCGACCTGGACGGCGGGGCCCAGCCCACCGCCGACGGACCCTCACCCGGTGCCGACCGGCCGCAGTCCGTGCTGGTCTACAACGGCGAGCTGTACAACCACGTCGAGCTGCGCCGGGAGCTGGAGGCGCGCGGCCATGCCTTCCGCAGCCGCTCCGACACGGAGGTGGTGCTGCGGGCGCATCTGGAGTGGGGCGCGGAGGCGCCCCGGCGGTTCAACGGCATCTTCGCCTACGCCCTGTGGGACGGCCACCGCGAGGAACTCCTCCTGGTCCGCGACCACTTGGGCATCAAGCCGCTGTACTGGCACGCGCACGCCACCGGCGTCCTGTTCGGCTCCGAGCCCAAGGCAGTCCTCGCCAACCCGCGCTTCCGCGCCGAGCTGGACGCCGAGGGGATCGCGGAGCTGTTCGCGCTGCCCGCCGCGCCGACCGCCGGGCACGGGCTGTTCCGGGGACTGCGCGAGGTGCGCCCCGGGCATCTGGTCCGGGTCGGCCGGAGCGCGACCCGCGAGACGCGGTACTGGGAGCTGGTCTCCCGGCCGCACACCGACGACGGACCCACGACCCGGCACCGGGTGCGGGAGCTGCTCGCCGACGCGGTGGAACGCCAGTTGATGAGCGACGTACCGCTGTGCACGCTGCTGTCCGGCGGGGTCGACTCCAGCGCCATCACCGCGCTCGCCGCCCTCGCCCGGGAGCGGTCGGGGCAGGGCAAGGTGAGCAGCTTCTCCGTGGACTTCCCCGGCAGCGCCGACCGGGCCCCGGACGACTGGCGCACCGGCGCCGACGCCCCGTTCGTGGCGGCGGCGGCCGGGCACATCGGCACCCTGCACACCTCGGTCCTCATCCCCGACGACGATCTGCTCGACGCCCGGCAGGCCGTGCTGCGGGCCCGCGACCGGCCGGGCTGGGGGGAGATGGACGCCTCGCTGCATCTGCTGTTCCGGGAGGTGCGGCGGCGCTCCACGGTCGCCCTGTCCGGCGAGGCCGCCGACGAGGTGTTCGGCGGTTACCCCTACTTCCACGACCCGGCCGCCGTGGCCGCCGACACCTTCCCCTGGCTGCACGGCCGGACCACGCCCGCCGCGCTGCTGCGGCCCGAGGTGCGCGCCGAGGTCCGGCCCGAGGAGTACACCGCCGAGCAGTACCGGGCCTCGCTGGCGGGCACGCCCGCGCTGGCCGGGGAGACGGGCGCGGACCGGCGGGTGCGGGAGCTGTTCCATCTCGCGCTGACCCGCTGGCTGCCGCCGCTCCTGGAACGGGTCGACCGGGTCAGCATGTCGGTGGGGCTGGAGGTGCGGGTGCCGTTCTGCGACCACCGTCTGGTCGAGTACGCGTGGAACGTGCCCTGGGCGCTGAAGGCACCCGAGGGCCGCCCCAAGGGGCTGCTGCGGGACGCCGTACGCGATCTGCTGCCCGCGCAGGTGGCCGACCGGCCCAAGAGCGGCTATCCGTCGACGCCCGCCGTGCGCTACACCGAGGTGCTCACCGCGCGCGCCCGCGAACTCCTCGCCGACCCGGCGGCCCCGGTCTTCGACCTCGTCGACCGGGACGTCGTCCGCACGGCACTCGCCGAGGGCCGCCCCCTGCCCAGCCCGCGCACCGCGCCCAACCCGGTCGGCGGACTGGACCATCTCGTACAGGTCGACGAGTGGCTGCGCGCCTACCGCGTGGGGCTGCGATGAGCGCCCGCGCGGGTACGGCGGCGGGGGTGGAATCCCGTACGACGACGGGCGCGGAGCCCTGTACGACGGTCGGCGCGGAATCCCGTACGACGACGGGCGCGGACTCCCGTACAGCGGTGGGCGCGGACTCCCGTACAGCGGCAGGCGTGGAGCCCGGTGGACGTCGGCCGCCCTCGCTCGGGCCCCGGGCCGGTGGCACGGTGTCCGACGCGTTCCGGGCCGCCGCGCGAGGCTGGACCACCGGGGTGGCGGTGGTGACCGCGCGGCACGGGGAGGAGGTGTTCGCCAAGACCGTCTCCTCGCTGTGCACGCTGTCGATGGATCCGCTGCTGGTCAGCGTGGCGGTCAGCGCCCGCAGTCCGCTGGCGGCGGCGGTCCGGGCCGACGGGCGGTACGCGGTGGCGGTGCTCGCCGGTCATCAGGAGCCGCTCGCCCGGCACTTCGCCGCGCCGGGCGCGGGCCGGGCGCTCAGCGCCTTCACCGTGGCCCCGATGCGGACGGAGACGACCGGGGCGCCCGTGCTGGAGGACTGTCTCGCGTGGTTCGACTGCCGACTGCACACCGTGCTGCCCGGCGGTGACCACGCCCTGCTGGTCGGCCGGGTCGCCGCCGCCGACGCGGGCACCGGCGAGCCGCTGGTCTACCACCACGGCGCCTACCGCTCCCTCGCCCCACCACCGCCCCCACCACCCACGCACCTACCTTCCACCGGAGCCTGACATGACCCTGCTGGACACCACCGGCACCGGCCGGGGGCTGCTCGACGGCGACCGCTACCGGGCGGAGCTGGACGACGGCCGCGAGCTGTATCTGGACGGCGCCCGGATCACCGACCCCGCCGGGCACCCCGCGTTCAAGCCCGCCGTCGACGCGCTCGCCGCCCAGCTCGACCTCCAGGACGACCCGGACCACCGGGAACTGCTCACCTACAAGGACCCCGAGAGCGGGCTGCGGCTCGCCCGCGCCTATCAGCCGCCGCGCACCCTGGAGGAGCTGCGGCTCCAGCGGCGCAGCGCCGAGTTCTGGCACGCGGAGTCGCTGGGCCAGCACGGGCGTTCGCCCGCGTTCATGGCGTCGATCGCGGTCGGTGTGTACGACTTCCGCAACCGGCTGGAGGCCGCCCGCCCCGGCTTCGGCGCCAACGCGGAGGCGTGGTACCGGTACTGCGCCACCAACGACCTCGTCCTGTCGCACGCGCTGGGCGACCCGCAGATCGACCGCTCCGCCGACCCGGTCGACGACCCCGACCTTGCGCTGCGGGTGCTGGCGGAACGGGACGACGGGATCGTGGTGCGCGGCGCCAAGCAGCTCACCACGCTGGCGCCGCTCGCCCACGAGGTGCTGGTGTATCTGTCGGCGTCGTTCACCCAGGGCCGCGGCGAGCAGTTCGTGGTGTGGTTCGCGCTGCCGCTGAACGCCCCCGGCCTGGTGACCCTGTGCCGCGAGCCGCTCGGCGCCGAACCCTGGGGGCACGCGCACCCGCTGGGGGCGCGCTACGACGAGCAGGACGCGATGCTGTTCTTCGACGACGTGTTCGTGCCGTGGGACCGGGTGTTCCTGCTGCGGGACGCGGGCCTGGCCCGGACCGGACTGGGACGGATCAACGCCTGGTCGGCGTACATCGGCCATGTCCGCTACCGGGAGCGGCTGCGCACCCTGCTGGGCACGGCGACGCTGGTCGCGGAGAGCATCGGCGTCGACGGGTTCCGCAACATCCAGGAGGACCTGGGCCGGCTGGCGTCCTACGCGGAGCTGACGGAGCTGTTCCTGGACGCCGCCGAGGCGCGGGCGCGGGTCACCGACGGCGGGCTGCTGGCCCCCGGCGACACCGCGGCCAGCCGGGTGTGGTCGGCCGAGGTCGCCGACGGGGCGGTGGACGTGCTGCGCCGCATCGGGGCGTCCGGGCTGCTGATGCAGCCCACCGCGAACGACCTCGCGCATCCCCGGCTACGGCCCCTCCTGGACCGGTACATGCGCGGGCGCGGCATCGACGCCGAGCGCAAGTCCCGGCTGCTGCGGCTGGCCTGGGAGCTGACCGGCGACGGCTTCGGCCAGCGCCAGCACCTGTACGAGGTGGTGCACCGCGGGGACCTGGCCCGCAACCGGATCAACCTGTTCAAGCGGTACGACCAGAGCGACGTGCGGCGGCGTCTGGAGACGCTGATCGAGACACCGGCGTCCGACGGCACCCCGCCCCCTCCACCCCTCCCGGTGGACCCCGGCACCCCCGCCCCCCACCGCGCGTCCGGCGCGCACGAACCGCAGGAGACCCGCCCGTGACCCTCTCCCGGACCGAGACGCAGGCCCGGATCCTCGGTGGATACGACGACGCCAGCAGGCTGCGGCAGGTGCACGACCGTGACTGGGTACTGGGCCGGGTGACCGGTGAGCCCGAGGTGCTGGTCGATCTCGGCAGCGGCATAGGCCAGTTGCTGGAAGCGGCCCTCGAACGGCTGCCGTCGCTGCGGCTGGCCGTCGGGCTCGAACGCTCCGAGCACCGGATCGCGGAGGCCACCGAACGGCTGCGCCCGGCCGGGGCGCGGGTCGTCCTGCACCGCGCCGACCTCACCGCGCCCGCCCCGCTGCCGCACCGCGCGGACGTGGTGACGATGACCTCGGTGCTGCACTGGCTGTACCCGGTGGAGCACCGGGTGCTGGAGTGGGTGCGCACCCATCTGCGGCCCGACGGCGCCTTCCTGCTGACGACCTATCACCCCTACGCCGACCGGCACGGACTGGGCGGCGAGGACGACATCGTCCGGGACGCCCTCGCGGACCTCGGGGTGCCCCGGCAGACGGTGCCGGGGCTGCTGGGCGATCACGGCGTGCTGCCGATCGCCACCCGGACCCGGCCGGTGCCCGAACTGGCGCTGCTGCTGGAGGAGTTCTTCCAGATCGAGGAGTACTGGGAGCGCGAGGCGGTCGTCACCGTCCGGGACGCCGCCCAGTACGAGCACTTCCACGCGGCGACCTTCGGCGACTACTACGCGGCGGCCCTGCCCGCCCGGGACCGGGCCGGGTTCTATCGCGCCGTCGGCCGCGCCGCCTGGAACCGCCAGCAGGAGCACGGCCGGGTGAGCGCGATGCCGGTACGCCTGTGGAAGCTCACCCCGCGCGGCGCGGGCGGCGCCTAGGGTGAAAGGTGCCGGGCCCTCACCGCCGTAAGGGCCCGGCGCCCGGCCCACACCCGCACCCCACCCGCACACTCGCACCACACCCGCACACTCACACCGCACCGCACCGCACCGCACCGCACCGCACCGCACCGCACCGCACCGCACTCACACCACACCGCCTCCGTCCCACCCGCGCCCCATCCCCGCACGCACGCCGAGGAGCCCCTCCCATGTCCACCACCGCACCCGGCCCGAGCCAGGAACTCGGGGCCTTTCTGCGTGCCCATCGCGAGCTGCTGAAACCGGCCGACGTGGGTCTGATGGCGACCCCCCGGCGGCGCACCCCGGGGCTGCGCCGCGAGGAGGTGGCCTCGCTGTCGGGGGTCGGGCTGGCCTGGTACACCTGGCTGGAGCAGGGCCGGGTCACCGCCTCCCGGCAGGTGCTCACGTCGGTGGCGCGGGCGCTGCGGCTGGACGCGGCCGGGCTGCGGCACGCGATGCGGCTGGCCGGCTACCACGAACCGGCGTCCCCGGCCGACGCCTCGCAGGGGCTGGCCGCCACCGTGCGGCCGGTGCTGGACTCCTGGCCGGCCAGCCCGGCCGTGCTGCTGGACCGGCACTTCGACCTGCTGGCCTGGAACGCCGCGTGGACGGCGCTGTGGGGCAGCCCGGAGGCGGTCCCGGCCGACCGGCGCAATCTGATGTGGCTGATGGTGGCCGACCAGCGGCTGCGCACGGTGCTGCACGAGTGGGAGCCGCTGGCGATGAACATCTTCCAGCACTTCCGCGCGCAGGCCGGGCCCGCGCTGGCCGATCCGCGCACCGGCGAGCTGTACGAGCGGCTGGCGCAGGACGCGCCGGAGCTGAGCCACTGGTGGGGCTGCCACTCGGTGGCGGAGCTGACGGCCCGTTCGGTGACGGTCCAGCCGCCCGGGGGCGCGCCGACCGCGCTGTCCCTGTCGTCGTTCCATCCGGTGGACGACCCGTCGGCGCTGGTGCTGCTGTTCACACCGCTCACCGAGCAGGACCGGGAGCGGATGGCCGAGCTGTGCCGACGTCCGCTGCGGGCGGTACCGCAGGACGCGGAGGAGCGGGGGGCGGCGGTGGTAGCCGGCGGTGAGGCCGAGCGGAGACCAGCGCGCCGGCAAGAGCGGGACGACGGGGGGCCGCGGCCGCCCCGGCGCCCGGCCCGGGGTCT
>NZ_JBHYUG010000003.1:60977-73202 GCF_042749375.1 Streptomyces sp. NPDC059477
GGCGGTGCACCCGCGCGCCCCGGCGCGGCGGGGGGCGGGGGGGGGCGCGGGGGCGCGCCCTCCGGGGGGGCGCGCCGCCGCCGGGGGCGGGCCCGGGGCGGGGGGGGCCCCCCCCGGCGCGGCCCCACCGCGGTACACAGGCACCTGTACCGTCCGCCCCTCGGGACCTCGGCCTCGGGGCGGACGGCGGATCTTGGGTGATTCAGCGGTGACTCAGGGCCGGCTCAGGGCCGGACGGGCTCCTCCGGCTGCTTGCCGGCCGCCGGGCCCGGCGCCGGGTCCGGTGCCGCATCCGACGCCGGCTCCGCTACCGGTTCGGACGCCTCGCCCGCACCCGGAGCAACTCCCCGCCGCAGCCCCTTCGTCACCACGAGCGCCGCCCCCGCCGATACGAGGGCGAGTCCCGCGCCGATGACGAGTGTGGAGAAGGCGGTGTCGTCGAACGCGCCGACGGCCCAGGCGCCGAGCCCGGTCCCGGCGTACATGGTGGAGGTCAGCCAGGCGCTGGAGGTGGCGCGCAGGTCGGGTGCGGCGGTGCCGGCCAGGGTCTGCTGGTCGGTGACGAAGCCGCCGCTGGCGACGAACCAGAGGGTGACGCCGATCAGCGCCAGGACGATGCCGGGGCCGACCGCGGACAGCGCGATACCGGCGGCGAGCAGCAGGCCCCACAGCGGCAGCAGTGGCAGATGGTGGCGCCCGGCCGCCCGGTCCCGGTCGCCGAGCCGTCCGCCGAGCAGTGATCCGGCGACGGAGCCCGCGCCGACCAGGATGCCGACCAGGCCGAGCGCGGTCACGGACAGGTCGAAGCGCTGGACGAGGACCACGCCGAGGAACGTGTACGCGCCGAGGTTGGCGGCGTGGAAGACGGTGTTGACGGTCAGCGCCCGGCGCAGGGCGGGGTGGCGCCAGGCGGCGACCACGGAGGCCGCGGCGCCGCGTGCCGTACCGGCGGCCGGGGCCTGGGCGGGCGCGGCGGCCGGGTCGGCGCCGACCTGGCGCAGCAGCAGGGGTACGGCGGCCAGGGTGCCGAGCGCCAGGGCCCAGAACGCGGAGCGCCAGCCGGCCAGTCCGGCCAGCAGTCCGCCCAGCGGTACGCCGATGACCTGGCCGCAGGAGAACAGGGCCATGCCGAGTCCCAGGGCCCGGCCGCGCACCCGCTCGGGGGCGGTCTCGGCGATATGGGCCCAGATGGCGGGGCCCGCGGCGGCGGCGGCGAGCCCGGCGAGCGCCCGCGACACGATGAGCGGCGCGAGCGAACCGGACAGCGCCGCGGCGGCGTTGGAGAGCAGGAACAGCGCGGTGCCGGCCAGCAGGGTGCGGCGGCGGCCGAAGCGGTCGCTGAGCAGGCCGAGGAAGGGCGCGCTGATGGCGTACACCAGCACATAGGCGGTGACGCTCTGGGCGGCGGCCGACTCGGAGACATGGATGTCGTCGGCGATGGTCGGCAGCAGCGGGGAGACCAGGAAGGTCTCCGTGCCGAACAGGAAGAGGAGCAGGAAGACCCCGGCGTACCGCCACCGGTTGAAGGTGTCCCGCTCGGGCCCGGCGGGCGGCCCCTTACGTCCGCTGGCGCTCACGCTGCATCACTCGCTTTCCCGGGGGTGTGGAAGAGGGGTCAGGTCCGCCCATCGTTTCCGCGTCGGTCCGCGGCAACCAGGCAGGCGTTCGTCCTGTTACCAGCACCCACAGGCAAGGAGGGGGCGGTTCACCCCAGGCGGGCCTCGATCAGCGGGCTCCAGTCGATGGAGTCGCCGGGTTCGGGCTCGCTCGGGTAGTGCGGGCTGATGATCCTCGGGAGGTCGGTCAGGGCCCGGTCGCGGACCTCGGTGTCGATGCCGAGGATGCGGCAGGCCATGTCGATGAGGAGGTCGAACATGCCTTCCTCGTCCAGGGAGTCACGGGCCATCAGGACATGGATGGCGGTCCCGTCGGCCAGGGACATCAGGATGAGGCTGACCCGCTCGGAGGGGACGGCGGGGCTGAAGTCGCCGGTGCGCACACCCGCGTCGATGGCCGTGCTGAAGGGCTCCTGCCAGCGCTCGTAGACATCTCGGGCGTACCCCTGGAGGGCGGTGTCGCGGTTGGCGGCGGACCAGAACTCGATCCAGAACGACCAGCGTTTGGCGAACGGGGCCCAGCCCGCGACCTGGAAGCGCAGCAGGGCGAAGAGCCTGCGCACCGGGTCGGGCTCGCGCTCGGAGACCGAGCGCCAGGTGGCGAGGGTCAGCTCCAGCATGGAGCCGATCGTCTCGCTGATCAGTTCCTCGCGGCGCCGGAAGTAGTGCTGGACGAGTCCGAGGGACACCCCGGCCTCCTCGGCGATGTCCTTGAGGCGGGCCCCGTCGACACCGTTGCGGCAGATGACCTCGCTTGCCGCGCTGATGAGTTGGAGACGGCGCAGGTCCTTCAGATCGACCTCGGCCGCGTCCGAGGCGCGTGCGGAGCCCTTGGTGAGGCCCTCGGCGTGCGCGCTCTGTCGAGCCATATGTGTGCCCTCCCGGGTGGTCACGAGTTGCCCCGAGGGTATTGCCAAGCGCGCCCTCGTCGCAATAATAAGCGCATATTGCCACTTCAGTGGTTGTCACCCCGGAGGAGGACCGACCGTGCAGATACCTTCGCGCTGTCTCGGCGCGGGGGCGACCGCCGCCGCGCTGGCCCTGATCACCACCGCCTGCTCCACCGGCTCCGGCGGCGCCGGGGGCGATGGCGAGAGCCTCACCTTCACGTCGTACGGCAGCGGCTACCAGAAGGCGCAGGCGACGGCCTGGCTGGAGCCGTGGGCGAAGGACGCCGGTGTCAAGGCGGTCGAGGACCAGCCGACCGACTACGCCAAGATCAAGACGATGGTCGACGCGAAGCGCGTCACCTGGGACGTCGTCGACACCGAGCCGTTCTTCCCGGTCGGGGCGTGTGGGACGTACGCCGAGAAGCTGGACTTCACCAAGATCGACAAGTCGAAGTTCCCCGAGGGCACGGTCAGTGACTGCGCGGTGCCGGACGCGATGTATTCGCTGGTCCTAGTCTACAACCCGGAGAAGTACAAGGGTGCCGAGCCGACGTCCGTCGCCGACTTCTTCGACACCGACGCGTTCCCCGGCAAGCGGCTCGCGCCCGGTTTCGCGACCGGTGGGTCCATCGAGGCCGCGCTGCTCGCCGACGGGGTCGCCGCCGATCAGCTCTACCCGCTCGACTACGACCGGGCCTTCGACAAGCTCGACACCCTCGGCGACGATCTGACGTTCTGGGAGACCTCCGCGCAGAGCCAGCAGGCGCTGGAGTCCCAGCAGGCCGACATGGCGTTGGTGTGGTCGGGGCGGGCGTACATGGCCGCGAAGAACGGCTCCGCCTATACGCCGGTGTGGGAGGACAACATGCTGGCGTATGCGGTGCTGATGGTGCCCAAGGGGGCGCCGAACAAGGACCTCGCCATGGACTTCATCGCGTATGCGACCAGCGCGGGGCCGCAGGCCGCGTTTGCCGAGGATCAGCCTTATGCCGCCGTGAATTCCGACGCCAAGCCTGAGTTGGATGCGCTGGCGGAGGAGTGGAACACGGCTCGGGCCGATATTCAGGAGAAGGGGTTCTATCAGGACGTGGCCTGGTGGGCCTCGAATCAGGATGCGGCTACGGAGAAGTGGACTGCGTGGGCCACCGGGTGAATCGGTCGGGCGCCGCTGCCGGGTGCGGGTTCGTTGTGGCTGGTCGCGCAGTTCCCCGCGCCCCTGAGAGCGCGGCGTTGTCGCCACCCGCGTTCGCCATGCCCCCTGAAAGCGGCGGCGTTGTCGCCACCCGCGTTCGCCCTGTCCCTTGCTTCGCATTCCCAAGGACGAGGTAATCCGTCATGACCGATCTGCTGACCCGGACCGGGACCGCCCGCGCGCCGAGTGTGGCGCGCCGGCGTCGCCTGCCGGGGTGGGCCCGCCCGGCCCTACTGCTCGCGCCCGCCGTGTTGATGCTGGGGGTGTTCTTCGGGTGGCCGCTGGTGGACATCGTGCGGCAGGCGTTCACCGAACCCGAGCCGGGGCTGGGGAACTTCCGGGATCTGCTGGGTGATCCGACGACCGTGCGGGTCGTCGTACGGACACTGGTGATGGCGCTGGTGGTCGCGGTGACCACGCTGCTGCTGGCGTACCCGTACGCGTATCTGATGACCGTGACCGGGCCGCGGGCCCGCGCGGTGCTGATGGCGCTGGTGCTGCTGCCGTTCTGGACCAGTCTGATGGCGCGCAATTTCGCCTGGATCGTGCTGCTCCAGGACGGCGGGCCGCTCGGCATGCTCGGCTCGCTGTTCGGGCGGGACGGGCACGGGCTGCTGGGCAGCGCGCCCGGCGTGGCCATCGGCATGATCCAGGTGCTGCTGCCCTACATGGTGCTGCCGCTGTACAGCGTGATGAGCGGCATCGACCACCGGCTGCTCAGCGCGGCCTCGGGGCTCGGCGCATCCAAGGTCACCTGCTTCCGGCGGATCTACCTGCCGCTGTCCCTGCCCGGCGTGATCTCCGGGACCACCCTGGTGTTCGTGCTCGCCCTCGGCTTCTACGTGACGCCGAAGCTGCTCGGCTCGCCCAAGGAGTCGATGGTGGCGCAGGTCATCGGCACGAAGGTGGAGAAACTGCTCGACTTCGGCGGCGCCGGCGCCTTCTCGGTGCTGCTGCTCGCCATCACCGCGCTGCTGCTGCTCCTGGTGGCCCGGGTGAGCCGGGCGGGCGCGGCCCTCGGACTGTCCGGGGCCGGCGGCAAGGGACGGGAGGAGGACTGACCATGAACGACAACACCCTGTTCCGCGGCGGCATCGGACTGCGGCTGTGGGCCGCGCTGGTGGGCGCCCTGCTGGTGGCACCGACGCTGGTGGTCATCCCGCTGTCCTTCACCGGCAAGCGCAGCTTCGCGTTCCCGCCGGAGAACTGGTCCCTGGACTGGTACCGGAACTTCTTCACCGACCCCGTCTGGCGCGACTCCCTGCTGACCTCGCTCCAGATCGCCTTCGCCGTGGCCGTCCTCGCCACCGTGCTCGGCACCCTGGCGGCGCTGGCCCTGGACCGGGGCCGGATCCCCGGCAAGGGCCTGATCAACGGGCTGCTGATGGCGCCGATGGTGGTGCCGCAGATCGTGGCCGCCATCGCCGTGTACGCCGCCTTCCTCAACTGGGGGCTGGCCGGTACCGCCATCGGGTTCGTCCTCGCGCACACCGCGCTCGCCGTTCCCTTCGTGGTGGTCGCCGTCTCCACCAGCCTGCGCGGCTACGACCGCAGGCTCGACCGGGCCGCCGCGATGCTGGGGGCGAGCCCGCTGACCACCTTCCGGCGGATCACCGCGCCCCTGATCGCCCCCGGTGTGCTGTCCGGCGCGGTCTTCGCGTTCGTCACCTCGCTGGACGAGGTGGTCATCGCCTTCTACCTCCAGAGCCCGACCCTGCACACCCTTCCGGTGACCATGTTCAGCAGCGTCACCGTGGAGACCGATCCGACGATCGCCGCCGCGTCGAGCATCGTGCTCGTCGCCACGACCGCGCTCATCCTGCTCCCGCAACTGCTGCGGCGCACCCGGCGCGAGGGGACCAGCTGACATGCCCGACACCACCGCCACGAGCGCACCCCCGACCGGCCCGGCGAAGACGCCCGGCAGCCCGCCCGCCTCCGGTGCCACCGTCCGGCTGCGCGATCTCACCAAGCGCTACGGCACACGCGCGGCCGTGGACCGGGTGAACCTGGACATCGAGGTCGGGGAGTTCATGACCTTCCTCGGCCCGTCCGGCTCCGGCAAGACCACCACCCTCAACATGATCGCCGGATTCAGCGGCGTTTCGGAGGGCGCCATCACGGTCGACGGCGCCGATGTCGCCGCGCTGCCGCCGCACAAACGGGACCTGGGCATGGTCTTCCAGCACTACGCCCTCTTCCCGCATCTGACCGTCGCCCGGAACATCGCCTTCCCGCTGGAGCAGCGCAAGGTGCCCAAGGCCGAGATCCGGCGGCGGGTGGCCGAGTCGCTGAAGATGGTCCAGCTGGAGGGGATGGCCGAGCGACTGCCGAGCCAGCTCTCCGGCGGGCAGCAGCAGCGGGTCGCGCTCGCGCGGGCCGTCGTCTTCAACCCCCGGGTCCTGCTGATGGACGAACCGCTCGGCGCCCTCGACAAGAAGCTGCGCGAACAGCTCCAGGGCGAGATCTCCCGTATGCACCGGGAGCTGGGCATCACCTTCGTCTTCGTCACCCACGACCAGGAGGAGGCCCTCGCCCTCTCCGACCGCATCGCCGTCTTCAACGAGGGCCGCATCGAACAGGTCGGCACACCCGAGGAGCTGTACGAGCGTCCGGCGACCCTGTTCGTGGCCCGCTTCCTCGGCGAGTCCAATGTCTTCACCGGGCGCTGCACTGCGCCGGGAGTGCTGACCTGCGACGGATTCGAGCTGGCGGTGCCGTCCGGGGCGGCCGTCGGCCCCGCCGAGGTCGCGCTGGTCGTCCGGCCGGAGCGGATGCGGCTGCTGGCGCCCGGCGAGTCCGTCCCCGAGCACCACAACCAGCTCGACGGCACGGTCACCGAGATCGTGTACTTCGGCGCCCATCGCCGCGTCACCGTCGAACTCCCCGGCGGGCAGCGTCTCCAGCTCCGCGAAGCCGCCGGTCAGGAGGCGCCGCTGAGGCCGGGGTCGGCGGCCCGGGCGGCGTGGCCGGTGGCGCGGTCGGCGCTGGTGCCGGTTGCTGTGTCCGACGTCTGAGCCCCCCAGGCCCGCAGTCTCCTCCCCCCTCAACCAACACCCACCATCCACACCCACCACCCACCCCTCCACGGAGCACCCATGTCCTCAGTCACCCCCGCGCCCGCCGCCCCCACCCGCGTCCCGCCCAGCGTCGTCGCGCTGGCCGATGTGCCGGTCACCCCGGCCGCCGAGGCGGTCACCCGGGTCCGGATCGCGCGGGCCATCACCAAGCGGCGCAACGGCTCCGACCTGATGCTCGGCGCCGCCTGGATGGACCCCGGCGAGAAGACCAACGTCTGGTCCTCGCGCGGCGCCGACGACACGGCCGAAGGCGACCACTGGTACGGCCCGGTCGAGGAGACCTACTTCATCATCCGCGGGCAGCTGCGACTGACCTGGGACGAGGGCCACTTCGACCTGGGCCCCGAGGACTGTGTCTACCTCGCGCCCGGATGGACGTACCACCTGGAGAACACCGGCGACGAACCGGCGTTCTTCACCTACTCGATGACCCCCTCGCAGGAATGACGGGAGCCCCGGTGACCGACAGCATCCAGGTGTTCTGGGACGCCCGAGTCCTCGACCACGACACCGGTTCGGGCTTCTGGGAGGCCGCGCCCTCCGCGCTGCTCGCCGAACCCGAAGTCCACCCCGAGAGCGCCCCCAGGATCCGCAACATGAAGGCGGTCCTGGAGCGCGGCCCGGTCGCCGACGCCGTCGTCTGGCGCCCCGGCCGGCTCGCCACCGAGGCCGAACTGACCACCGTGCACAGCGAGTCGTACGTGCGCGAGGTGCGGGAGCTGACCGAGCGCGGCGGCACGGCACGGCAGTGGCTCACCTCGACCACCACCGTCGCCCCCGGCTCCTGGGAGCCGCTGCTCGCCGCCGCCGGGACCTGTCTGGCCGCGGTGGACGCCGTACTGGACGGGGACTGCGCGACGGCCTACGCGCTGGTCCGGCCGCCCGGTCATCACGCGCAGCCCGGGCAGGCCGACGGCTACTGCGTGTTCGGGCACGCGGCGCTCGCCGCGCAGCGGGCCCGGGACCGGGGGGTGGCGCGGGTCGCGGTGGTGGACTGGGACGTCCACCACGGCAACGGCACCCAGGAGTGCTTCTACGACCGCTCCGACGTCCTGACCGTCTCCCTGCACATGGCCCACGGGGCGTGGGGCGCGACCCATCCGCAGACCGGCGCCCCCGACGAGCTGGGGCGCGGTGCCGGGCTCGGGCACAACATCAACGTCGAGCTGCCGGTCGGCGCGGGCGACCGGGCCTACGCCGATGCCTTCGAGCGGGTCGTGGCGCCGGTGCTGCGGGAGTTCCGGCCGGGGCTGATCGTCGCCGCCTCCGGGCAGGACGCGTCCGCCTTCGACGCCAACGGCCGGCACAACGTCACCATGGCCGGGTTCCACCGCATCGGCACCCTGCTCGGGCAGCTCGCCGGGGAACTGACCGGCGGGCGGCTGGTGCTGACCCAGGAGGGCGGTTACGCCCGCAGCTACGCCGCCTACTGTCTGCACGCCACCGTCGAGGGGCTGCTGGGCCGGGCGCCCTCGCTGGCCGACCCGATCGCGTACGTCCCCGACGACCTCACGCGCGGTGACGCCGCGATCGAACGGGTCCGCGACGCGCTGGCCCCGCACTGGCCCACCGCCTTCTGAACGCCCCCTCACTTCACGTCTTTCCCGAGAGGTCACCATGGAACTTCCCTTCAGCCTGCCCACCTACGACGACCGGCTGCGCCGGGTCCGGGCCCGGATGGCCGCGCAGGGGCTGGACGGGCTGGTCGTCAGCATGCCGGACGTCGTGCACTGGCTGACCGGCGTCAGCTCGGTGGGGTATCTGTGGCCGCAGGCGCTGGTCATCGACGCCGGTGACGGTGAGCCGGAGTACGTCACCCGCACCACCGAGGAACCCGGCGTGCACATGCTGTCGTGGCTGCGCGCGCCTCGCGTGTACGACATCGCCACCGAGGACGCCATCGAGGTCATCGCGGACACCGTCCGGGGGCACGGCCTGGATCAGGCCACCGTGGGCATCGAGCTGGGCGCCTTCACGCTCCTGCCCGGCAACTGGGACCGGCTGCGCGCCCTGCTGCCCGGGGTGCGCTGGGTGGACGCCACCGACCTGGTGCCGGAGGAGCGGCTGATCAAGTCGGCCGCCGAGATCGCGTACCAGACGCAGGCCGCCGAGATGGCCGACTACGCCATGGAGCAGGTCTTCGCGGCGGTGCGGCCGGGTATCTCGGAGACCGCGCTGGCGGGGATCGCGAGCCGGGCGCTGGGCGAGGCGGGCAGTGAGTTCGCGGCGATCCCGCCGATGGTGGTGTCCGGGGAGCGCAGCGCCATGGTCCACGCGATGGCCTCGCGGCGGACGCTGTCGCGCGGCGACGTGGTGTGCGTGGAGTTCGCGGGCGTGGTGCACCGCTATCACGCGGTGCTGATGCGGACGGTCGTGGTGGGCGAGCCGACGCCCCGGGTGCGGGAGGTCGCCGAGTGCGTGGGCCGGGCCACCGAGGCCGCCATCGCCGCGTCCGGCCCCGGCGCGCCCGCGCCCGCCCCGGACGACGCCTGCAACGCGGTGCTGGCCGAACTGGATCTCGTACGCCGCCGCTGTCACCGCATCGGCTACAGCCTCGGCGTCGCCTACCCGCCCGGGTGGCTGGAGCCGATGACCCTGGTCGAGGGCGACCCGCACCTTCTCGCGCCGGGCATGTCCTTCACCATCGAGCCCAATCTGCATCTGCCCGACGACGGCTTCGGGATCAAGATGGGCGACACCGTGCTGTGCACACCGCAGGGGGCGCGCAGCCTGTCCCGGCTGCCGCACGACCTGTACATAGCCAACTGACCTCGCCTTCTGTACGCACACCTACCGGAACTGGAGTTGCACCCATGGGCGTCCCGTACGCCGACGCGCTCGCCGAGGCGCTGCCCCGCAGCCACTGGCTGGACCAGCCCGACGCGCCCGCGCCGCGCCCCGCGCTGACCGGGGACACGATCTGTGATCTCGCCGTGGTCGGCGGGGGGTTCAGCGGGCTGTGGACCGCGCTGCTGGCCAAGGAACGCGACCCGTCGCAGGACGTGGTCCTGGTCGACGCCCGTACGGCGGGCTGGGCGGCGTCCGGCCGCAACGGCGGCTTCGTCTCCTCCAGCCTCACCCACGGCCTGGGCAACGGCGCCGAACGCTGGCCCGAGGAACTGTCCGACCTGGAGCGGATGGGTGTGGAGAACCTGGACGAGATCCAGGAGTCCCTCACCCGGTACGGCATCGACTGCGGCTTCCGGCGCGACGGCAAACTGTGGGCGGCGACCGAGCCTCACCAGGTGGAGGAGGCCCGCGCGCTGTGCCGGCTGGCCGCCGCGCACGGCCGCCGGATCGACTTCCTGACCCAGGAGGAGATCCGGGCCGAGGTCCACTCCCCGACCTTCCTCGCGGGCGCCCACGACCGCGAGGGCTACGCCCTGACCGACCCGGCCCGGATGGTGTGGGGCCTGCTCGACGCCTGTGTGAAGGCGGGCGTGCGGGTCTACGAGAACACGCCCGTCCAGCGGCTGCGTGAGGGCGTCGGCACCCCGGCCGTCGTCCTGGAGACCCCGTACGGCCGGATCGGCGCCCGGCGCACGGCCCTGGCGACGAACGTGTTCCCGTCCCTCCTGAAGCGGCTGCGCCTGTACACCGTGCCGGTCTACGACTACGTGCTCACCACCGAGCCGCTCACCGAGGGGCAGCTCGCCTCGATCGGCTGGCGGGGGCGGCAGGGCATGTCCGACATGGGCAACCAGTTCCACTACTTCCGGCTCACCGACGACCGGCGCATCCTGTGGGGCGGCTACGACGCGATCTACCACTACGGCAACGGGCTGCGGGACGAACTCGACCGGCGCCCCGAGACGTTCGCGAAGCTGGCGGAGCATTTCTTCACGACGTTCCCGCAGTTGGAGGGCGTGCGGTTCAGCCATGCCTGGGGCGGGGCCATCGACACCTGCACCCGCTTCACCGCGTTCTACGGACAGGCCATGGCGGGCCGGGTCGCCTACGCCCTCGGCTACACCGGGCTCGGCGTCGCCGCGAGCCGGTTCGGCGCCCAGGTGATGCTGGATCTGCTGGGGGGCCGGGAGACCGAGCGGACCCGGCTGCGGATGGTGCGCAGCAAGCCGCTGCCGTTCCCGCCGGAGCCCGCGCGCTATCTCGGCGTGGAGCTGACCCGCCGCTCCCTCGCGCGCGCGGACCGGAAGGGCGGCCACCGCGATGTGTGGCTGCGCACCCTGGACCGCTTCGGGCTGGGCTTCGACTCCTGAGCGCTACGGGCTCCAGGTCGGCCGGGGAGCGTCCGCACCCGTCGGGTCATGGCCTGCGGGCGGTCACCAGCCCCGACTCGTAGGCGAACACCACGAGTTGGGCCCGGTCGCGGGCCCCCAGCTTGGTCATCGCCCGGCTGACATGGGTCTTCGCCGTGAACGGGCTGATCACCATGTGCGCGGCGATCTCCTCGTTGGTCAGTCCGCGCGCGGCGAGCGCGGTGACCTCGCGTTCGCGGCGGGTGAGATGGCCGAGGCCGGGGGCGGTGGCACGGTCGGGGGGACGGGCGACGAACTCGCCGATGAGCGTGCGGGTCACGGCGGGCGACAGCAGGGCCTCGCCGCCCGCGACCACCTCGATGGCCTGGAGCAGGTCCGCCGGTTCGGTGTCCTTGAGGAGAAAGCCGCTGGCACCCGCGCGCAGGGCGTCGAAGACGTAGGCGTCGTGGCCGTAGTTGGTGAGGATGACGACCCGTACGGCGGACAGGGCCGGGTCGGCGGCGATCCGGCGGGTCGCCTCGATGCCCGACATCACCGGCATCTGGACATCGACCAGCGCGATGTCCGGCACGGTCGCGCGGACCAGCGCCAGCCCCTGCTCCCCGTCAGCGGCCTCACCCACCACCTCGACCCACTCCTCGGCCTCCAGCAACGCCCGGAACCCGGCCCGCATGAGCGCCTGGTCATCCACCAGGGCCACCCTGATCACCGGGCCCGCCCCGGCCCGGGTGCGCCGGGGTCGCGGGTGGCCGGGAGAGGGGGTGGAGGTGGAGGTGGAGGCGGAGGCGGAGGCGGAGACTGAGGACCGGTCAGCGGCCCCTCATGAACACCCGCCTCCGGCCGAACCGGGGTACCGGTCCCCGACCCGCCCGCCGCCGGCTCCCCCAGCCGATCCGCAACGACTCCGGTCCGCCGCCCGTCCAAGGCAACCGCCTCCGGCCGAACCGGAATACCGGTCCCCGACCCGCCCGGAATACCCCTCCCCGACCCGCCCGGAATACCCGTCCCCGGCCCGCCCGGGGTACCGGCTCCCGGCCCGTCCGGCGCGACCTTCCGCCGCCGGTCCGGCGTGCCCTTCCTCGGCGCGCGCGCCGCACCGCCCCCCGCCGTCTCCCCACCGTCCAGCGGCAGTTCCGCGCGTACCGAGAAGCGGGCCCGGGGGGGGGGGGGGGGGGGCCGGGTGGCCGCGCGGGGGGGGTGCCGGTGGGGGATTGCGGGGGTGGCGGT
>NZ_JBHYUG010000003.1:73212-147263 GCF_042749375.1 Streptomyces sp. NPDC059477
ACCGCGTGCAGGGTGCCGCCGAGGGCGGTGACCCGTTCGCGCATGCCGGTCAGGCCGGTGCCGGGGGGTGCGGGGCGGGCGGGGTGCGCGGTGCCGTCGTCGTCCACGTGGACGCCCAGGCGGGACTCGGCGTAGTCGATCCGGACCCGGACCTCGGCCGGGCCCGCGTGGCGGGCGGCGTTGGTGAGGGCCTCCTGGACGATGCGGTACGTGGCGCGCTCGACCGGCGTGGGCAGGGGGCGCTCGGTGCCGGTGATGTCGAGGGCGACGGCGAGGCCCGCCGCGCGGGCGCGTTCGACCAGCAGGGCGGGGGTGCCGGTCGGTTCGTCGGTGCGCAGCACCTCCAGCGTGGCGCGCAGTTCGCGCATCGCCTCGCCGCTGGCCTCCTGGATGGCGAGCAGCGCGGACGGGACCTCCTCGCCTCGCTTGCGGGCCAGATGGGCGGCGACGCCCGCTTGGAGCTTGACGATGGAGATGCTGTGGGTGAGCGAGTCGTGCAGCTCCCGGGCGATCCGCAACCGCTCCTCGCCCGCCCGGCGCAGCGCCGCCTCCTCACGTGTGCGCTCCGCCTCCAGCGCGCGCTGCTCGGTCTGGCGCAGATACGCCTGCCAGTTGCGGTCGGCGAGGCCGGTGACGACAGCGCACAGGAACCAGCCCGCGAGCAGCGCCGCCCGCTCGACGATCTCCCGGGTGCCGGGCCCGGTGAGCACGAACCCGGCGAGGAACACCGCGCCCGCGCCCGCCGCGAGCGCCCGGTGCCCGGCCCGCGCGGCGGTGTGCACGGCGGCCAGCACCGGCAGCGCGGCCAGCGGCCCCGGATGCGCGTGCAGGACGTACGCCGTGCCCGCCGCCGTCGCCACCGCGAGGACCGCGCGCGGCGCCGACCGGTAGCCCGCGAGGACAGCGCTGCCCACGGCGATCAGCAGCCGGTCGACGGCCGTGGTGCCGGGGTCGAAGGCGGCCGTGGTCAGCACCAGGCCACCGACGACGGCCGCGAGCACCGCATCGGCCAGCCGTCCGCGTACGTCCCGCCCCTCAGTCATGTCCGCACCCTAGACCGCCCCACCGGCAGGGGCGTCAGCCCTGTGGACAACTCCCGCACTACTCCCCCCGTAGTAGTCGGCCGCCCGAGCGGCCCGTCGGGAGCAGCGCCGATCGTCATCCCCCGTACGACGCGGCGGGCACCCCGCGGCGGCCAGAGTTCTCGGCATGTCCACACCTTTCCTGCACACCGAACCCCTGCCGCCGAAGTCCGCCACCGGCCGTGTCGCCGAGGTGTACGAGCAGCTCGACCGTGACTTCGGCATCGATGAACCGTCGACCTTCGTGGTCCTGTCCTCCGCCCCGGCGCTTCTCGCCCCCGCCTGGGCGCTGATGCGCGAGTCACTGCTCGCGGGCCCCGGCAGCCGCACCGGCAAGGAGCTGGTGGCGCTCGGGGTGTCCCAGGCCAACAAGTGCCCGTTCTGCGTGACCGCGCACACCGTGCTGCTGCACGCGACCGGCGACCACGCGCTCGCCGAGCGGGTGGCGGGCGGGGGCGCGCCTGTCGATCCCGGGCACGCCCGGCTGCTGGAGTGGGGCAGGCTCACCCGCACGCCGGGCGCGGCGCTGGAGCCGTATCCCTTCCCGCGCGAGGAGGCTCCCGCCTATCTGGGCACCGCGCTGTCCTTCCACTTCATCAACCGGATCGCGTCGGCGCTGCTGAAGGAGACGATGCTGCCGGGCAACGCCGAGCGCTTCCGCGCGGTGCGGTCCCTGGCGGGCCGTTCGCTCTCGTCGGCCGTGCGCAGGCGCCTCACGCCGGGTGCGTCGCTCGCTCTGCTGGACGCGAGCGGCCCGGTGCCGGGCTGGGCGGCCGGCAGCCCGGTCGGAGTGGCCTTCGCCGCGCTGCGCCAGGCCGCGCTGATGGGCGCGAACCTGCTCGACGCCGACGACCAGAGTCTCGTCCAGCGGGCCCTGCGCGGGTGGGACGGTTCGCATCCGTCGCCGGCGCGGCAGGTGTTCCCGGGGCGGGAGGACCGGCCGGGGGCGCGGCTCGCGCTGCTGGCCGCGCTGGCGCCGTACCGGATCACCGAGGAGGACATCACGGCGTGGCGGCGCCCGGAGCACTCGGACCACTGTCTGGTGCATCTGGTGGCGTACGGGGCGTTCCTGGCGGTCGAGCGGATCGAGTCGGCCTGGACCCTCAGCCCGGCGCCCGGCTGAGGGGTCCCAGCCTGGGGCGCCCGGGGACATAACCGGGCACCCCGGGCGTCCCGTTCGGGATTGTGTCACCGGGCCGGTACGCAGCGAGTTCGCACTTCCGCCCCACAGGGACTCGTGTGACACTGGCGTCCCGTCCGCGGTGCGGGCCCCACTCCGCACCCCCACGAGAAGTGTGCGCCGTGCGTTCTCTTCCTCTGCCGCTGACCCTCACCGCGCGGCTCACCCCCGTCGCCGTGCTCGCCCTCGCCGGCTGGGCCATGTCCTCCGGCCCCGACCCGGCCCCGGTCGCCCAGGACAGAACTCCGGAGCCGACCAGCAGCCAGTCGGCCTCGGCGCCGTCCACCACGGCGGTGCCCAAGACGTACGCCACCTCCCCCGCGCCCTGCGACAGCGTGGCCGACAAGACGGTGACGTCGCTGGTGCCGGGTGCCGAGGCGGCCGGCAAGGAGATCCCGTCGACGGACACCGACGTGCGCCGCACCTGTTCCTGGAACGCGCTCAAGGGCTACGACTACCGCTGGCTGGACATCTCCTTCGAGGTGATGGAGTCGGACGCGGAGGCGGAGAAGTACTACAAGGACCGGGTCGCGGAGAAGGACGGCGGCGGTGACGTCCCCGGTCTGGGCGACGCGGCGTACTCCGTGGTCAACCTCACCACCGAGGACGACCAGGACACCCGCGAGGGCACGGTGGTGGTCCGCGCGGCCAACGCCCTGGTGATCATCACCTACAACGGCAGCGACTTCGAGACGAAGGAGGCGCCGAGCACGGACACCATCAACGAGGGCGCCATCAAGGCCGCGAAGGAGGCGGTGGCGACCCTCCAGGACACCGGCGCGTAGGTGTCCTGGAAGGGGCGGTCGAGCGAGAGCGTCGCCCGGAAGCCGATCACGCCATGCGCGGCGGCCCGGCCCCCCCGACCCGGGACAGCGGGGCAGGGGGACCGAGCTGGTGGGGGGCGTTGCCGTGAGCCGCGTGCCGGGCGGTCAGGCGTTGAGGGCGGGGATCACGCGCGAGCCGTACGCGTCGATCACCGTCTCCTGCGCGTCGTGCATGTCGTACACCGCGAACTGGTCGACGCCCAGTGCACGCAGCGCGGTGAGCTTCTCGATGTGCTTCTCGACCGGGCCGATGACACAGAACCGGTCGACGATCTCGTCCGGCACGAACGCGGTGTCGGGATTGTCCGCGCGCCCGTGGTGGGAGTAGTCATAGCCCTCGCGGGCCTTGATGTACTCGGTGAGTTCCGCCGGCACGGCCGCGGAGTGCGCACCGTACTTGGACACCAGGTCGGCCACATGGTTGCCGACCATCCCGCCGAACCACCGGCACTGCTCGCGCGCGTGGGCGAGCGCCTCGGGCGAGTCGTCCGCGGTGACATAGGCGGGCGCGGCGACACAGATCTTCACCTCGGACGGGTCACGTCCGGCGGCGACGGCCGCGTCCTTGACGGCCTTCACCATGTACTCGGTGAGGTAGAGGTCGGCGAGTTGGAGGATGAACCCGTCCGCCTCCTCCCCGGTCATCTTCAGTGCCTTGGGACCGTACGCGGCCATCCATACGGGGAGTTCGGCGCCCGGCTTGATCCAGGGGAACCGGACGACCGTGCCGCCGAGGTCGGCCTCCTCGCCCCGGCCGAGGGCGCGGATGACCTTCATGGCCTCGCTGATCCGGGCCAGGGTGTTGGGCTTGCGGCCCGCCACCCGCATCGCGGAGTCGCCGCGGCCGATACCGCAGACCGTGCGGTTGCCGAACATGTCGTTGAGGGTGGCGAAGGTGGACGCGGTCACCTCCCAGGTGCGGGTGCCGGGGTTGGTGACCATCGGGCCGACCGTCAGCGTCGAGGTACCGGCCAGGATCTGGCTGTAGATCACGAACGGTTCCTGCCAGAGCACGGCCGAGTCGAAGGTCCAGCCGTAGCCGAAGCCGTTGCGTTCGGCCCGCTGCATCAGGGAGATCACCCGCGAGGCGGGCGGGTCGGTCTGGAGCACGAGTCCGAAGTCCAAGGCGCGACTCCCTAAGTGAGGTACTGACAAGTGGACCGGGGGGTGTACACGCCGTGCCCGGCGCGGCCGGTGTACTCCCGCCCGGTGATGACGGGGACGCCCCGCGAGAACACGGTCTCCACCCGGCCGGTGACGCGCTTGCCCTCGTACGCCGAGTAGTCGACGTTCATGTGCTGGGTCTCCACGGACATCACCTGCTCGGCGCGCGGGTCGTAGATCACGATATCCGCGTCGGCGCCGGGCGCGATGGTGCCTTTCTTCGGATACAGGCCGAACATCCGCGCCGGGGTGGCGCAGGCGATCTCGATCCAGCGGCGGCGCGAGATGTGGCCGTCCAGGACGGCCTGGTGGAGCAGGTCCATCCGGTTCTCCACGCCCGGCAGTCCGTTGGGGATCTTCGAGAAGTCGCCGCGGCCCAGTTCCTTCTGTCCGGTGAAGCAGAAGGGGCAGTGGTCGGTGGAGACCACCTGGAGGTCGTTGGTGCGCAGGCCCTGCCAGAGCTTGGCCTGGTGCTCCTTGGGGCGCAGGGGTGTGGAGCAGACGTACTTGGCGCCCTCGAAGCCGGGCTCGGCGAGGTTGTCGGTGGACAGGAACAGATACTGCGGGCAGGTCTCGCCGAAGACGTCGAGGCCCTCGTCGCGGGCGCGGGCCAGCTCGGCGAGCGCCTCCATCGCCGAGACGTGCACGACGTACAGGGGGGCGCCGGCGACCTGGGCGAGGCGGATGGCGCGGTGCGTGGCCTCCGCCTCAAGGAGCGCCTTGCGGACCTCGCCGTGGTAGCGGGGGTCGCGCTCACCGCGGGCCAGTGCCTGCTCGACCAGCACGTCGATCGCGATGCCGTTCTCGGCGTGCATCATGATCAGGCCGCCGTTGTCGGCGGATCTCTGCATGGCGCGCAGGATCTGGCCGTCGTCGCTGTAGAAGACGTTGGGGTAGGCCATGAACTGCTTGAAGGAGGTCACGCCCTCCTGGACCAGGAGGTCCATCTCCTTGAGCGTCCCCTCGTGCACATCGGAGACGATCATGTGGAAGCCGTAGTCGATCGCGCAGTTGCCCTCGGCCTTGGCGTGCCAGGTGTCGAGGCCCTCGCGGAGCGTCCTGCCGACGCTCTGTACGGCGAAGTCGACGATCGTGGTGGTGCCGCCCCAGGCGGCTGCGCGGGTGCCGGTCTCGAAGGTGTCGGAGGCGAAGGTGCCGCCGAAGGGGAGTTCCATGTGGGTGTGGGCGTCCACGCCGCCCGGGATGACGTATTTGCCGGTGGCGTCGATGGTGTGGTCGGCCGTCCAGGCGGTGGCGGCGGGTGTGCCGGTTGCCGCGAGGGCGGCGATTCTGCCGTCTTCGATGAGGATGTCTGCGTGCAGTTCGTCTGCGGCGGTGATGACCAGACCGCCGGTGATGAGGGTGCGGTTGCTCATGGGGCCTCTTCTGCCGGGTTGATGCCGTCGTGAGAGTCGCGGCTGTGGGTGGCTGGTCGCGCAGTTCCCCGCGCCGCTGGGGACGCTGCCCCGCCCGGCGCTGCTAGGGGGCTGTCAGTGGTCCATAGGTGCCCGGCTCGCGGTCCCGGTAGAACTGCCAGCGGTCGCGGACCTCGCGCGGCTTGGCGAGGTCCAGGTCGCGGACGAGCGGTTCGGGTTCCTTGTCGCCGGCGATCTCGCCGACGAACCGGGCCTCGGGGTCCACGAAGTAGCTGGTGCCGTAGAGGTCGTTGTCGCCCGGCTCCTCCACGCCGACCCGGTTGATCGCGCCCACGAAGTACTCGTTGGCGATGGCCGCCGCGGGCTGCTCCAGTTGCCACAGGTAGGCGGAGAGGCCGCGGGAGGTGGCCGACGGGTTGAAGACGGTCTCGGCGCCCGCGAGGCCCAGGGCACGCCGGCCCTCGGGGAAGTGGCGGTCGGTTGCCGGGGGGCCGGACGGGTCGGGGGGATTCAGGGCGGTGGTCATGGCACGTCACGTCCCTCGCTGTGCGGTTACCGCACGCTCCGCAGCGCGTCTTCGAGGATCGCGGCGCCCTCCTCGGCCTCCGCGACGGTCAGGGACAGCGGCGGCGCGATCCTGAGGGCGCTGGTGTTGTGGCCGCCGCCCTTGCCGATCAGCAGTCCGCCGTCGCGGGCCGCCTCCAGTACGGCGGACGCGGCCTCCGGGTCGGCCTCGTCGGTGCCGGGCCGGGTCAGTTCGACGCCGATCATCAGGCCGCGCCCGCGCACCTCCCGTACGGCGGGGATCTGCGCGGCGACGCCCCGCAGCCGTTCGATGAGCAGTCCGCCGACGCGGCGGGCGTTGCCCTGGAGGTCGTGGTCCAGCAGATAGGCGAGATTGGCGAGACCGGCGGCCATGGTGATCTGGGTGCCGCCGAAGGTGGAGATGCTGTTGGAGTCCAGGCAGTTCATGATCTCGGCGCGGGCGATGACCCCGCCGATGGACATGCCGTTGCCGATGCCCTTGGCGAAGGTGACGATGTCGGGCGGGCCGCTGCGGGCGTGTGCCTGCCAGCCCCAGAAGTTCTCGCCGGTACGCCCCCAGCCGGTCTGCACCTCGTCGGCGATCCACAGGATGCCGCGCTCGTGCAGCACCTCACGGAAGGCCGCGTACAGCCCGTCGGGCGGGGAGGTGAAACCGCCGACGCCCTGGATGGGCTCGGCGATCAGCGCGGCGGGCGGGCGGGTGTGGCCGAGCAGGTCCGTGAGGTCGGCGACGCAGGCCGCGATGAACTCGGCGTCGCTGAAGGCGGCGTAGGGCCCGCGCGTGCGCACCCCGCCGTGCACGTACAGCGTCTGGAGCGGGGACAGGGAGGTGGGGGACCAGCCGCGGTTGCCGGTGATACCGACGGCGCTGAAGGAGCGGCCGTGGTAGCTGTTGCGCATCGCCAGGACGGTGTTGCTGCGCCGGTAGGCGGTGGCGAGCAGCAGCGCGGTGTCGTTGGCCTCCGTGCCCGAGGTGGTGAAGAAGACCCGGGCGTCGGGGATGCCGCTGAGCTGGGCGATCCGCTCGGCGAGGTCGACCATCGGCCGGTTGAGGTAGAGCGTCGAGGAGTGCAGGACGCGCCCGGCCTGTTCGCTCACCGCCTTGGTGATCTCGGGCAGGGCGTGGGCGGTCATGGTGGTGAGGATGCCGCCGAAGAAGTCGAGGTAGCGGTTGCCCTCGGCGTCCCAGACGTGGCGGCCCTCGCCGTGGGTGATCTCCAGGGGTTCGTCGTAGTAGAGGGCGAGCCAGTCGGGCAGGACGGCGCGGTGGCGGGCGAGCAGGTCCTTGGTCACGGCTGTACCAGTCCTTCGTAGGCGTCGGGGCGGCGGTCGCGGTAGAAGGCCCACTGCTGCCGCACCTCGTCGATCAGTCCGAGGTCGAGGTCGCGGACGATCAGTTCCTCCTCGGTGTCACTCGCGACCTCCCCCACGAACTGCCCGCGCGGGTCCACGAAATAGCTGGTTCCGTAGAAGTCGTTGTCGCCGTACTCCTCCACACCGACCCGGTTGATGGCGGCGACGAAGTACTCGTTGGCGACCGCCGCGGCCGGCTGCTCCAGTTGCCACAGGTGGGCGGAGAGGCCGCGCGAGGTGGCCGACGGGTTGTAGACCAGTTGGGCGCCGTTGAGGCCGAGTTGCCGCCAGCCCTCCGGGAAGTGCCGGTCGTAGCAGATGTAGACCCCGACCCGGCCGACCGCCGTGTCGAAGACCGGCCAGCCCAGATTGCCGGGCTTGAAGTAGTACTTCTCCCAGAAGCCCTTGACCTGCGGGATGTGATGCTTGCGGTACTTGCCGAGGTAGCTGCCGTCGGCGTCGATCACGGCCGCGGTGTTGTAGTAGAACCCGGACCGCTCGACCTCGAAGACGGGGACGACGATCACCATGCCGGTCTCGCGGGCGAGTTCCCGCGCACGGCGCACGGTGGGCCCGTCGGGCACCGGCTCGGCCCAGCGGTAGTGCTCGCTCTCCTGGACCTGGCAGAAGTAGGGCGCGTTGAAGACTTCCTGGAAGCCGATCACCTGGGCGCCCAGACGGGCCGCCTCCCGGGCGTGTTCCTCGTGTTTGGCCAGCATGGATTCGGTGTCGCCGGTCCAGGTGGCCTGGACCAGAGCGGCACGGACGATGTTCGCCATCGAACTGCTCCTTCGCCGGGACATCAGCCGCTGCGTCCGCTGTCACGTCCGCAGCGTCTGCGTGCGCTGTCACGTCCGCCTCTACGCCCGTAGAAGCGGACGTAGAGGCACGAACGTATGCCCCCGTGCGTGCCTTGCCAAGACCATCGCACGCACGCCGCGGTGTCGACCGCGTTTCGCACTCCGGTGGCCGAGCGGCGCCCGGTCCGCCCGAGTCAGCCCCCGACGCCGGACACGCGCAGCGCGTGCACCAGATCCCAGTAGCGGTCCTCGGACACGCCCCGCGCGGCCTCCAGCAGCAGCGGCACCAGCCGCTCCGGGTCGGCCTCGGCGCTGCGCACCGCCTCCTCCGGGGTCCTTATCCGGACATACGCGTCGAGCAGTACCCGCACCTCCCGGCGATACCCCTCGCCCACCAGCCCGGCCAGCGCACGCCCTATGTCCTCGGCGGGGCGGGCCACCCCCTGCCGCAGGATCTGCTCCCCGTCCGCGTGCCGCCCGGCGGCGGCGAGCACGTCGGCCGCGGTGACCAGCCGCTCGGCGGGCAGCGAGCCCGCCTCCCACAGCAGCGTCGCCCAGTCCGCCGCCATCCCGGCCCGCTCCAGCTCGGCCGCGAGCGGCGGGAAGCGGTCGGCGGGCCAGTGCGCCACCTCCACCAGCAGCGCGTGCGCCTCCCCGCCGCGCCCCTCCCGGCGCAGCCGCACCAGCGCCCGGATGGTGTCGGCGATCTCCTGCGCCGCGGCGGCGTCCAGCCGCCGCACCACGGGCCGGTGCGCCCCCTCCGCCTCCTCGGGAGCCCCGGCGAACCGCGCGCCCCGGGGAGTGGCGGGCGCCTGCGCGGCACTCTGCGGCGCGGGCGTCAGCGCCGGATCGTCGTCACCGCCGGTCTCGGCAATCTCCGGTACGCCCACCGCCTCACCCTCGGCATCAGGCATCCCGGCGAACCGCGCACTGCCCCGGCGCCGCTTCTTGGGTTTGGGGGATCTGGCGGGGTGGGGGGCGGTGTCGGTGGGGTGGGGCGGCTCGGGCCGCGGATCGGTCGCCGGGTCGTGGGTGGGGGTGCGGCCGGTGTCGCGTACGCGGGTGGTGTCGGGTACGGGGGTGTCGGCGGGGTTGGTGGGGTTGCGTACGGCGAGGTTGTCGGGGTTGGTGGTAGCGGAGTTGGTGGTGGCGGTGCGGGAGTTGGGGCCAGGGCCCGTTCGCCGCTCGAACCGGGACACTCCTCCGGCCACCTCGCCGGTCCAGCCCCCGGCGCGGCGGGTGCCGGCGCCGGGCCAGTCGTCGGCGACGGACGGGGCGGGGGCGGACCATCCGTCGGGCGTTCCCGTACCGCCGCCGGACCCTCCGTCCGAGGGTCCCGTGTTCCGGTTCCTGCCGGACCATCCGTCCGCCGGTCCCGGGGCCCCGCCGGACCATCCGTCGGGCGTTCCCGTGCTCCCGCCCGGCCCTTCGTCCCCGCCGGACCCGCCCGCGTCCGCGCCCGACCAGCGATTGCCTCTCACGGCGTCGGGGCCCGGGTGTCCGTGGGGGCCCGCGCCCGGCCATCCGTCGGCACCAGCGCGAGGCCGCCCGTCGGCGTCGGGGGCCGCCCATCTGTCCGCAGCCGCCCCGCCCACGAGCCCGCCGCCCCGACCGCCCCGCACCACACCCTCGTCCGCCCACTCGTCCGCACCCGCGCGAGACCGTCCGCCGGCAAGCGCACCACCCTCATCCGGGCCCGCCCACCTGCCGTCAACCGCCCCGACCGCACGCCCGCCGCCCCGCTTGCCCCTCACGACAGCCGCACCCGCGTCGGGCCCCGACCACCTGTCCACAGCCGCCCCGCCCGCATCCGCGCCCGACCAGCCGCCCGCGCGTCCGTCACCCCGGACCGCAACCGACCCCGACCCCGCGCCCGCACCCGCACCCGCACCCGCACCCGCACCCGCACCCGGCTGACCATCGACCGCGTCGGCCCCATGGCCCCCGCCCCCACCCGCGCCCCCATCCACCCAATCCGCCCCGTCGGCCGACAGCGCCCGCTCCTCGGCCGGGGCCATGGCCGTGGTCGTCGTCGTCCCGGCGGACGGTCCGGGGTCCCGGTCCCCCCGGGTCTGCGTGGGCCGGGGCCGGGCGGTGCGGGCGTGTTCCAGGCGTTGGATGCGCCGGCGGAGTTCGGCGCAGCGGGCGGTGGCGCGTTCGTGGTCGTCGCGGGCCCAGGCGAGGTCGAGGCGCAGGGCGTCGGCCTGGTCGCGGGTGGTGGCGGTGACCAGGGCGCGGCCCAACTGGGCGAGCCGGTCGGCGGCGTAGCGCTGTTCGCGGAGCGTGCCGTCGAGCCGGTCGGCCAGGGCGTCCCGGCCGCCGGGCCGGGTGTCGTAGGCGGTCAGGGCGGCGGTGTGCAGGGGGCGGGCCAGGTCCCGTTCACGGGCGGCGGTGCCGGGCCCGTAGGCGGCGGAGAGGTCCTGGAGGACGGCCTCGACCACGTCCCAGGGCGGCACTTCGCGCCCGTCGGCACAGGCCCGCATGCCGTCGGGGTCGCGCTGCCAGAACACCGCACACCATCCGGCACCCTGATCGAGGCGCGTCAGCAGTCCGCTCAGGTAGTTCCCGAACCCCCGCACCTGACCCGGGAGTTGATCCACAGCCATCGCCCAACTCCTGCACTGCCGGAGCACTTTTGCCTCAGCGAACACCAGTTGTGTTACGGCGTTGCTACGGGGGCTTTTCAGCGGGAGGGCAGGGTTTTCCGGGTGTTCGGGCCGGACACCCGCCGCCGGGGCCCTCCGGCCCTCAGGCGACGGCCGTCACCGGCGCCGGGGCGCAGGCCCGGACCAGTTCGTCCATGGACAGTGCGAGCGCCTCGGCGAGCGCGGCGACGGTGAAGAAGGCGGGGGTCGGGGCCCGCCCGGTCTCGATCTTGCGGAGGGTCTCGGCGGAGAGGCCCGCGCGGGCCGCGATCTCCGCCATGCTGCGGTCGCCGCGGGCCGTCCGCAGCAGCCGGCCGAGCCGCTCGCCGCGTTCACGCTCTTCGGGGGTCAAGGGGGTGCGCACCATGGACCCCATACTAATACCGGTATAGTAATTGGCATGGTGGAGCTGAAGACAGACACATCGATCGACGCCATGCATGCGGCGGGACTGGTCGTCGGGCGTGCCCTGACGGCCGTACGAAACGCCGCTGACGTGGGTGTTTCCCTGCTGGAGCTGGACGAGGTGGCGCGCGGGGTGCTGCGCGAGGCGGGCGCGGGGGCGCCGTTCCTGAACTACCGGCCGCATTTCGCGCCGATCCCGTTCCCGGCGGTCATCTGCGCCTCGGTGAACGACGCGATCGTGCACGGCATCCCGGGCCGCTACCGGCTGCGCGCCGGTGATCTGGTCTCCATCGACTGCGGCGCGGAGCTGGACGGCTGGGTCGGGGACTCGGCGATCAGCTTCGTCGTGGGCCCCGCCCGCCCGGACGATCTGCGGCTGATCGAGACCGCCGAGCGGGCGCTCGCGGCCGGCATCGGGGCGGCCGTCGTGGGCAACCGCATCGGCGACATCGCGCACGCGATCGGCACGGTGTGCCGCGCGGCGGGCTACGGCATCGTGGACGGTTTCGGCGGTCACGGCATCGGCCGCCGTATGCACGAGGACCCGGGGGTCCCCAACGAGGGCCGCCCCGGCCGGGGGATGCGGCTGCGCCACGGCATGGCCCTCGCCATCGAGCCGATGCTGATCGGCAGCGGCTCCGACCACTGGCACACGGCCCCCGACGGCTGGACCCTGAAGACGAACGACGGCTCCCGGGCCGCCCATGTGGAACACACGGTGGCGATCATGGACACCGGCCCGCGCATCCTGACGGAACGGCCGGACGACGCCCTATGAGGGCGACGCCCCGTAGGGGCGCGGGGAACTGCGCGAGAAACCACGACGCTCCCGCACCCGCCGGACAGCACGAGCCCCCTCCCCCGTGAGCGCCCGAATCCCCGGCGGGAGCCCAAACGTGCCCACCCCGCACAATCATGCGAAGGTGTTCAACAGGTACGCACGCCCCCACGCGGAACGGACCTCCCATGACCACCGGTTACCCGCCGAACGGCTCCCCGGACGGGGACCCGTTCGGAGATTTCCTGGCCCGCTTCTTCGGCGGCCCCCGCCCCGCCCCCCGCCAGATCGACATCGGCCGTCTCCTCAGCCCTCCGGCACGGGATCTGGTGCGCGGCGCCGCACAGTACGCCGCCGAGCACGGCAGCCGGGATCTGGACACCGAGCATCTGCTGCGGGCGGCGCTGACGGCGGAGCCGATCCGCGGTCTGCTCACCCGCTCCGGCGCCGACCCCGACGCGCTGGCGTCGCAGATCGACGAGCGGACCGGCCCGGCGCGCCACCCCGAGGCCGCCGCGCCACCGCTGACCTCGCTCTCCCTGACGCCCGCCGTGAAACGCGCCCTGCTGGACGCCCACGACCTGGCGCGGGCCAGCGGCGCCGGGTACATCCGCCCCGAGCATGTCCTGACCGCGCTGGCGGCCAACCCGGACTCGGCGGCGGGGCACATCCTGAACGCGGCCCGGTTCACGCCGAACGGCCTGCCGCCCGAGGCCCCGGACAGCGCGCCGATGGGTGCCGAGCGCCCCGGCCCGTCCACGACGCCGACGCTCGACCGGTACGGGCGTGATCTGACCGGGCTGGCCCGCGCGGGCGGGATCGATCCGGTGATCGGCCGGGACGAGGAGATCGAGCAGACCATCGAGGTGCTGTCCCGGCGCGGCAAGAACAACCCGGTGCTGATCGGGGACGCGGGCGTCGGCAAGACGGCGATCGTGGAGGGCCTGGCCCAGCGGATCGCGGAGGGGGACGTACCCGATGTGCTGGCCGGCCGGCGGGTGGTGGCGCTGGACCTGACCGGCCTGGTCGCCGGCACCCGCTACCGGGGCGACTTCGAGGAGCGCCTGAACAACGTCGTCGGCGAGATCCGCGCCCACTCCGACCAGCTGATCATCTTCATCGACGAGCTGCACACGGTGGTCGGCGCGGGCGGCGGGGGCGAGACCGGCTCGCTGGACGCGGGCAACATCCTCAAGCCCGCGCTGGCCCGGGGCGAGCTGCACATCGTGGGCGCGACCACGCTGGAGGAGTACCGCAGGATCGAGAAGGACGCGGCGCTGGCCCGCCGCTTCCAGCCGATCCTGGTGCCGGAGCCGACCCCCGCCGACGCGCTGGAGATCCTGCGCGGCCTGCGCGACCGGTACGAGGCCCATCACCAGGTCCGCTACACCGACGAGGCCCTCGACGCGGCCGTCGAGCTGTCCGACCGCTATCTCACCGATCGCCGGCTGCCGGACAAGGCGATCGACCTGATCGACCAGGCGGGCGCCCGGGTCCGGCTGCGCGCGCGCACCAAGGGCACGGACGTCCGGGCGCTGGAGCGCGAGGCGGAGCGGCTGACCCGGGAGAAGGACCAGGCGGTCACGGACGAGAAGTACGAGGACGCCACCCGGCTACGGGACCGGATCGCCGAGCTGAAGGCGCGGATGGCGCAGGCGTCCGGCGGGATCGAGGCCGACGAGGGCCGGCATCTGGAGGTGACCGGCGAGGACATCGCGGAGGTGGTGTCGCGGCTGACCGGCGTCCCGGTGTCCCGGCTCACCGAGGAGGAGAAGGACCGTCTGCTGGGCCTGGAGGAGCATCTGCACCGCCGGGTGATCGGCCAGGACGAGGCGGTGCGGGCCGTCTCCGACGCGGTGCTGCGCTCCCGCGCGGGGCTCGCCAGCCCGGACCGCCCGATCGGCAGCTTCCTGTTCCTGGGCCCGACGGGCGTGGGCAAGACGGAGCTGGCGCGCGCCCTGGCGGAGGCCCTGTTCGGCAGCGAGGACCGGATGGTGCGGCTGGACATGAGCGAGTACCAGGAGCGCCACACGGTCAGCCGGCTGGTCGGCGCCCCGCCCGGCTATGTCGGTCACGAGGAGGCGGGCCAGCTGACCGAGGCGGTCCGCCGCCACCCCTACTCGCTGCTCCTGCTGGACGAGGTGGAGAAGGCCCACCCCGATGTCTTCAACATCCTCCTCCAGGTCCTGGACGACGGGCGGCTCACCGATTCCCAGGGCCGCACGGTCGACTTCACCAACACCGTCATCGTGATGACCAGCAACCTCGGTTCGGAGGCGATCGGGCGGCGCGGCGCGGGGGTCGGCTTCGGGTCGGGCGGCGGCGACGCCGAGGCCGACGAGGAGGCCCGGCGCGAGCAGATCCTGCGCCCGCTGCGCGATCACTTCCGCCCGGAGTTCCTCAACCGCATCGACGAGATCGTGGTCTTCCGCCGCCTGACCGCGCCGCAGCTCCACGAGATCACCGATCTCCTCCTGGAACGCACCCGCCGCCTCCTGCACGCCCAGGACATCACGGTCGACTTCACCCCCACCGCCGTCGACTGGCTCTCCCGCCAGGGCTACCAGCCCGAATACGGCGCCCGCCCCTTGCGCCGCACCATCCAACGAGAGGTCGACAACCAACTCTCCCGCCGCCTCCTGAACGGCGAACTGAAGGAGGGCGACGCGGTAACGGTCGACGTGAGGGAGAACCACCTGGACTTCCAAACACCGGGACGGCCAACCCCTTAGGGGCGCGGGGCCGTGTCGATATGCGGCTCCGCCGCGCGGGCGTGACCAGCCACAGCTCACCCGCACCCGACCAAGCCCCCCCGTCGCCGGCTACCGCACCGGCCGCACCACCATCGCCGATCCCCCACCCCTTCGTACGGTCTCCGCCGCAGCGACCCACTTCCCATCAGGCAGCCGCTGCACAGCCGTCGCCGCCCCGATCTCGGGATTCACCCGGAAGGAATGCCCGATCCCCTCCAACTCCCCCCGCACGGCATCGCCGTACAGCCCCGGCTCCAGCTCGGTCAGCGCAGCGTTCCGCTGACTCGCGCGCGGCGCCGCGATGGCGTCGACCAGCGGCAACCCCCGGTCGAGCACCCCGGTCAGCGTCTGGAGCACGGTCGTGATGATGGTCGAACCGCCCGGCGACCCGAGCGCCACGACCGGCTTGCCCCGCTGGTCGAGGACGATCGTCGGGGCCATGGAGGACCGGGGCCGCTTCCCGGGACCGGGCAGGTTCGGGTCGTGGACCGCCGGGTTGGCGGGCGCGAAGGAGAAGTCGGTCAGCTCGTTGTTGAGCAGGAACCCGCGCCCCGGCACGGTGATCCCGCTGCCGCCGGTCTGCTCGATGGTGAGCGTGTAGGAGACGACGTTGCCCCACTTGTCGGCGGCCGTCAGATGCGTGGTGCTCTCGCCCTCGTACGTCGTCGGCGCCGCCGTCCCCCCGGCCGCGCAGGCGGCGGGGTCGCGCGGGTCGCCCGGGGCGAGCGGGCTGGTGAGCACCGCGTCGTCCTTGATCAGGCACGCGCGCGAGTCGGCGTACCGCTGGGAGAGGAGTTCCTTCGTCGGTACGTCCTCGAACGCCGGGTCCCCGACCCACCGCCCCCGGTCCGCGAACGCGATCCGGCTGGCCTCGATGAACCGGTGCAGATACTCGGCCTCGGTCGCCTCCGAGAGGTCCGTCCGCTCCAGGATGTTCAGCGCCTCGCCGACCGTGGTGCCGCCGGAGGAGGACGGCGCCATGGAGTACACGTCGAGCCCGCGGTACGACGTCTTCGTCGGCGCCTGGGACTTGGTGCGGTAGGCGGAGAGGTCCTTGGCGGTGAGGTCGCCGGGGCGGGCGTTCCAGCCGGAGGCGGGGTCGACGGGCGGTGCGTTGACGGTGTCGACGATGTCCTCGGCGAGATCGCCCCGGTACAGCTCGCCGACGCCCTCGCGGGCGAGTTCGGCGTAGGTGCGGGCGAGGTCCGGGTTCTTGAACGTCGAGCCGACGACGGGGAGTTGCCCGCCGGGCAGGAACAGTTCGGTGGTGTCGGGGAAGTAGCGGAAGCGGGTCTCGTTGCTCGCCGTCTGGTCGCGGAAGGTCTGGTCCACGGTGAAGCCGTCGCGGGCGAGTCTCTCGGCGGGGCGCAGCAGGGTGCCCAGGCGTTCGCTGCCCCACTTGTCGAGGGCGGTCTGCCAGGTGAGCGGGGTGCCGGGGGTGCCGACGGCCAGGCCGCTGCTGACCGCCTCGGTGAACGGGACCGGCTTGCCGTTCTCCAGGAAGAGATCGGATCCGGCGCTCAGGGGCGCGGTCTCCCGGCCGTCGATGGTGTGCACCTTGCGGGACTTGGCGTCGTAGTAGACGAAGTAGCCGCCGCCGCCGATGCCCGCGGAGTAGGGCTCGGTGACGCCAAGCGCGGCGGCCGTGGCGACGGCGGCGTCCACGGCGTTGCCGCCCTGTCGGAGGACCTCGATCCCGGCGGCGGTGGCGTCGGCGTCGACGCTGGCGACCGCTCCGCCGTGGCCGACGGCGACCGGGACCTTGGGTGCCGGGTCCTTGCCCGTCGTGGGCGGCGCGGCGGCGCCCACGGAGACGACGGCGGCCGAGACCGCCAGGACCGACAGGTGCCGCAGGTGCCGAAGTTGCCTCGGTTGCTGCGGAGTCCGCGGCTTCGGCGCGACAGGACGGGGCATTCGACCTCCAGTGAGGGACCGTCCGGGCAGCCTAATGGATGGGCATGCCCGCGTCAGGAGCACCACTCCGGCCACCCCGGCACCGGCTTCTCGCCCACTGTCGAACACAGGTTTGCCCCGGACCGCTAACATGCGCGCCCATGAATGACGACGTGCGCAACATCGTCCTCGGTGTGATAGCCGCCGGCCTGTCCGCGTCGCTCGGCTGGCTGGCCCGCACCTATCTGTCCCGGCGCAGGCTCCGGCGCAAGCAGGCGTTCTTCGGCCTTCCGGACAACTCGGAATCGCTGCTGGTGGTGAATCGCAGCGCGGGCGGGCCCGAACTGACGGTGGGCAGGCACGATGTGTTCGCCCTGCTGGAACTCTCCGCCCTGATCAAGGACTGCAACGCCGCCGCGCAGATCGTCGCGCACGATGGGGCGCGGCAGGGTTTCGGTGAGCGCACCGAGTTCTGCGTCGGCGGACCCGCCTCCAATCGCCGCATGGTGGCCCACCTCGCATCCCTGCTGCCGGGGGTGCGGATGAACGTGGACACCGAGCCCGGCCCGGACCAGGGCGCCTTCCAGATCGGCGGCGAGCGCTACCGGCTGGAGCTAGGCCGCCAGGAGTACGCGATCCTGGCGCGGCTGACGGCCGGTCAGCGCGGGGACGTACGGCCGGTGTTCCTGTTCTGCGGGCAGCGCTCGATCGACAACCAGGCGGCGACCCGCTATCTGGCCCGCAACCACGAACGCCTCGCCCGCAAGTACGGCGGCAACACCTTCGTCCTCCTGCTGAAGGTGGTCAACTCCCAGGCGTACGGCCCCGACGTGGTGGAGCTGGTGGCGGACGTCACCCGCGAGGCCCAGTCCCCCTTGCCGACGACGGCCCTGGAACCGGCCCCGACCCGGACGTCACATCGGGCGCAGCCCTGAGGGGGCACGAGGGGACCTGGGGGACCTGCGGGACCTGGGGAACGTGGAGGGACGTGGGGAACGTGGAGGGAGGGGGCAGCCGCACGGTGCGGAGGGCCCGGTGGCTCCGCCACATGACCCTCCGCACCGCACGCCGGGCGCACGCGCCGAACGCCGCTCCTTCTCCCACGGAGATCCATCAGAAGGGCCCTGGTCGCCGACACGGTCGACCCGCTCCACATCGAGCACAACCCGTCCGGCGCGCGGCTGACCTTCTCCTCGCCCGCGAACGACCCGTCGTACGTGTCGATTCCGCTGCGCGAGCAGTGATCTCCGGCCGCTGCCGGGCGGACACGGCGCTGCGACATCTCCGCCGGCCCCACTTGGGCCTTGCCAGGACCTGACAGGCCCCGACAGGCCCCGACAAGGCCTAGGGGCCGTGCGGGAACTCCCCGCCGGGCAGCAGCGCCCGCGGTTCGGCCCCGGACCTGCGGCGGCGCGCGGCCGGGGGCGGATCGTCAAGGAACATGGCGGCACTCCCCCGTCAGTGCGTGCGGAACCCGGGGTTCCGCAGCTCGATCAAAGGATCGATGACCATACGCAGCCCTACTCCGCTCTCCGCTGAGTCGTGGTTGCCGCAAACTATCCAGACGCGATCGGAGTTGACTCACGACACGCACTTTTCGGGCATAAGCCGTATTTAACTCGATCTTAAGGCCAGGGCTTCACGCCTCGGCAACCTCCGCGTACAGCTGGGACAGTTCCGGGACCCCGCTGGCCGCCCACTCGTGCCCATCGGTCACCACGTCGAACTCCCGGCCCGAGGCCAGCCGTACCACCGGCTGTCCGCTCGGCCAGAGGTTCCAGGCCGCGCCCTCGACGGTCCGCACGATGACCGTGCCCAGATAGAGACCGGCGTCGGTGCCGAGCCAGATCAGCGTCTCCTCGTCGTCGCGCCAGCGCGGCAGCAACTGATCGAGCGCCGCCAGCGACTCCGCGGAGTCGTCGAGGGCCACCCCCGCGGAGCCGGCCTGGCGGCGCAGCAGCTCGCATTCGGCGAGCAGATCGCTGAGCCCCGCGAGATCGCGCACCCCCTCGCCGCCGGAGGCCACCGCCACCGAGCCGGAGTCGCCCTGGCGCTTGCGGTGCCTGCCGCTGAGGAAAGGGATGTTCATACCGCCAGCGTGTCATTCGTACCCCCGTACGCACCACAGGCGCGCGGATCCTGGCGACCGGTCGATTTCCCGCCCGCCCGGGGCATGGCGCGTTGACGCCTCCCCGACCGCTGCCTACGGTCGCGTTGCGCAGCCCGTCGCACCGCCTGCGACATGGCCGCAGGGGGGCGCGGGACCAGTCGCACAGTGCTCGGGAGGGTCGGTTGACGGACCTAGGCAGGCGACGGCCGGTACCCCGAAAGGGACCGGACAGGGCGTACGGAATCCCGCGCGGCCCGGCACTGGGCATCGCCGCCGCGCTGATCCTCGTCGGCGCCCTCGTGCCGCTGTCCCCGGCGTCCCCCGCGCGCGCCGCACACCGTGACGCGGGCGCGCTGCCCAGCGGGGAGTTTTAGCAAATTGTCGCCAACCGCGACGACGCCCGCCCCACCGACGCCGACTTCGACGGCTCGGGCGCCTCCCTGTCCGCGCCCGACCTGGCGGCGGCGGGCTGGACGCCGGGCGCGGCGCTGACCGTGCAGGGCGCCCGGCTGACCTGGCCCGCGCGGGCGCCGGGCACGCCGGACAATGTGCGCGCCGACGGCCAGTGGGTGCGGGTGGCGGGCCGCGGGGACGCCCTCGCCTTCCTGGTCGCCGGGACCGGCGGCGCCGACACCGGCGGCAGCGGCCTGGTCGAGTACGCCGACGGCACCCGCGCCGCGTACGACCTCACCGCCCCCGACTGGCGCACCGGCCCGCTCGCCACGAAGGCCGTCGCCCTGCCGCACATCAACACCCCCGCCGGCCGGCTCACCGAGCAGGCCCGGCTGTACGTCGTGACCGTTCCGCTCGCGCCGGGGCGCGAGGTCGCCTCGGTACGGCTGCCCCAAGCGCCCGGCCTGCATGTCTTCGCCCTCTCGGTGCGGGCGGCGGCGGACGGCTGGACCGGCTCCTGGGCCGCCGCGCCCTCCGGTCTGCCTGCCGTCGGCCCCTGGACCGACCGGACGCTGCGGCTGGTCGTGCACACCTCGACGGGCGGCCCGCGCGTGCGGCTGCGCTTCGACAACGTCTTCGCGGGCACGCCGATGCGGATCGGCGCGGCCACGGTGGCGGTCCAGGCGACGGGCGCCGACGCCAAGGGCACCCCGGCGCCGGTGACCTTCGACGGATCGCCGGGTGTCACGCTCCCCGCCGGAGCGCAGGCGTACAGCGACCCGCTCCCTTTCACCGTCCCCCCGGACACCAACCTCCTGGTCAGCTTCCATCTGCCCGGGACGGTGAGCGCGGCGCCCGGTCACCGGCTGGCCGTGCAGCGGTCGTACGTCAGCGGCGGCCCCGGCGACCGCACGGCGGACGGGTCCGGTGCGGCGTACACCGCGACGATCAGCAGTTGGCCGCTGCTGACCGGGGTGGAGGTGGGCGGCGGGCCGGGGTCGCTGGTGCTGCTCGGCGACTCGATCACCGACGGCGACCGCTCCACCGTCGACGCGAACCGCCGCTGGCCCGACGCCCTGGCCGGCCGGCTGCTGACGCAGGACGAGGTGCCGCGTTTCGGCGTGCTCAATCAGGGCATCGCGGGCAACCGGGTCGTCACCGACCGCTACCCCGGCGACGGGATCTCCACGGACGGGGCCGGTGTCAGCGCGCTGCACCGGCTGGACCGCGATGTGTTCGCCCAGCCGTCGGTGCGCACGGTGATCGTCCTGCACGGCGTGAACGACCTGCTGTCCGGCGGGAGCGCGGCGCGGCTGAGCGCCGGGCTGCGGGAGATCGCCGACCGGGCACACCGCCGGGGGCTGCGGGTGCTGGGCGCCACTCTCCTGCCGTGCGGTGGCCGCAGCGGCTGCACGGCGGCCGTGGACGCCGAGCGGGCCGCCGTCAACGACTGGATCCGCGGCGGCGGGGCCTTCGACGCCGTGCTCGACTTCGACGCGGTGATCCGGGACCCGCTCCGGCCGCAGGCGATGCTGCCCGCCTACGACAGCGGGGACCATCTCCACCCCGGCGACGCGGGGCTTGCGGCGCTGGCGGAGTCGGTGGATCTGGGGCTGCTGTGACGGCCGGGGCGGGCACTAGGACGGTTGGACATCAAGGTCCACCACGACCGGGGCGTGATCGGAGGCGCCCTTGCCCTTGCGCTCCTCCCGGTCGACGTAGGCGTCGGTGACGGCCTTGGCGAAGGGCTCGTTGCCGTAGACCAGGTCGATGCGCATGCCGCGGTTCTTGGGGAAGGCGAGCTGGCGGTAGTCCCAGTACGTGTACGGGTGGTCGTACTTCAGGGGGCGCGGGACGATGTCGGACAGGCCCGTCTCGCGCAGGGCGGTGAGGGCGGCGCGCTCGGCGGGGGTGACATGGGTGGCGCCCTCGAACGCGGTCACGTCGAAGACGTCGTCGTCGGCCGGTGCCACGTTGTAGTCCCCGAGGACGGCGAAGGGGCGGCTGCCGTGGGCGTCCCCGGCGACGGCGGCGCGCAGGGCCTCGAACCACTGGAGCTTGTACGCGTAGTGCGGGTGGCCGACCTCGCGGCCGTTGGGCACGTACACCGACCAGACACGGACGGGGCCGCAGGTCGCGGCGATCGCGCGGGGTTCGTGCTTGCCCTCGTAGCCGGGGTCGCCGGGGAGTCCCTTGACGACGTCCTCGATGCCCACCCGGGAGAGCACCGCCACGCCGTTCCATCTCCCGTCGGCGTGCACCGCCGCCTCGTAGCCCAGCTCGCGCAGCTGGTCGAACGGGAACTGGTCCTCGGCGAGCTTGGCCTCCTGGAGGCACAGCACGTCGGTGCCGCTGCTCTCCAGCCAGGCGAGCAGCCTCGGCAGGCGGGCGGTGATCGAGTTCACGTTCCAGGTCGCGATGCGCATGTTCCACAACCTACCGGGCGGGTCTGACAACGCCGTCCCGCCCGGCGCGCGGCCCGCTTCGCCGAGCAGTACGGCTCACAGGTCGGCGGAGCCCCCCGACGCCAGCCGCAGATGCTCGGAGCCGCCGAGATGGCCGATCTGGTTGTCGTAGATCGGGCGGGCGAGGTCGGTGAGCAGGGCGTCGTGGATGTCGTAGACGCGCTGCGGCCCGACCTCGCGGACGTAGTCGATGACCTCGGAGATCTTGTTCCAGGGGGCCTGCACCGGGGCGAGGAGGGTCTCCACGGCGTGGTCGGGGACGGTGAGGGCGTCGCCGGGGTGGAAGATCCGTCCGCCGTCCAGCAGATAGCCGACGTTGGTGATGCGCGGCAGGTCGGGGTGGATCACGGCGTGCAGTTCGCCGTGGACCTGGACCTCGAACCCGGCGGCGGTGAAGGTGTCGCCGTGCCCGACGGTGTGCACCCGGCCGGGGAACGCCGCCGACAACTGCTCCGCGACGGACCTGAGCGTCCAGATCTCCGCGGCGGGATTGGCCTCCAGGGCGGCCCGCAGCCGCCCCTCGTGGAAGTGGTCGGCATGCTCGTGGGTGACCAGGACCGCGTCCGCGCCGACGGCGGCGTCCTCCTCACTGAACCCGCCCGGATCGAGCACGAGCGTCAGCCCGTCCTTCTCCAGGCGGACACAGGAGTGCGACTTCTTCGTGAGCCTCATGCCCCCATCCTGCCGCCGGGCACCGCCCCCCGCACAAGGGACCGCCCGCTTGATCCCCCCCTGCTCCCTCCTGCTCCCCCTCCTGCTACTCCGAGGGGGTCGTCTCCTCCCGGATCACCTGCTGGGCCACCTTGAAGGCGCTGTTGGCGGCGGGGACCCCGCAGTAGACGGCGGCCTGGAGGAGGACTTCCTTGATCTCGGCCGGGGTGAGGCCGTTGCGCAGGGCGGCGCGGGTGTGGAAGGCGAGTTCGTCGAGGTGCCCGCCGGCCACGAGCGCGGTGAGCGTGATGCAGCTGCGGGTACGGCGGTCCAGACCCGGCCGGTCCCAGACCTCGCCCCAGGCGTAGCGGGTGATGAACTCCTGGAAGTCGCCGGAGAACTCGTCGGCCTGGGCCAGCGCCCGGTCCACATGCGCGTCCCCGAGCACCTCGCGGCGCACCTTGATCCCGGCGTCGTACGGGTCCGGCCGCCCGCCCGCGCGCGGGGCGGGTACGGCGGCGGGGGCGATCTCGGCGACCGGCGCGCTCGGCGCGGGCGGGGCGAGCGCCGGTTTGACGGGGGCGGCCGGGATGGCGGTCTGCCCGGTGTCGTGCGGGTGCTGCCAGGCGGTGGAGAAGTGCCGGACCAGCAGATCGGTCACCGCGGCCGGCTGCTCGACCGGGACCAGGTGCGAGGCGCCGGGGACGACGGCGAGGCGCGCGTCCGGGATCCCGGCGACCAGCGTGCGGGCCTCCGCGGGCCCGGTCACCTGATCGTCGGAGCCGACCAGGACCAGCGTCGGGACCCCGACCCGGCCCAGCTCGGGCCGTACGTCGAAGGTGGCGAGCGCCTCGCAGGCGGCGATGTAGCAGCCGGGGTCGGTGGTGCGGACCATCTGTACGGCCCAGTCGGTGATCGCGGGCTGCGCGGCGGCGAACCCGGCCGTGAACCACCGGTCGGGCGAGCTACGCGCGATGGGATCGAGCCCGTTCGTCCGTACGATCACTCCGCGCTGACGGAACTCGTCCGCCGTACCGAACCGCGGGGACGCGGCGATCAGCGCCAGCGACGCCAGCCGCTCGGGATGGCGCAGCGCCAGCTCCACGCCGACCGCACCACCGAGCGCACAGCCCGCGTATCCGAACCGCTGCACGCCGAGCCCGTCGAGCGTGGCGAGCAGCCGGGCCGTCAACTCGGTGACGGAACCGGCGGGATAGGCGGGGGCGCCGCCGTGTCCGGGCAGG
Source organism: Streptomyces sp. NPDC059477 (assembly GCF_042749375.1). NCBI lineage: Bacteria > Bacillati > Actinomycetota > Actinomycetes > Kitasatosporales > Streptomycetaceae > Streptomyces > Streptomyces sp. NPDC059477. The sequence continues at coordinate 96,875 of NZ_JBHYUG010000003.1, forward strand.
TCGTAGCGGAAGATCCGCCACTGCTCGGCCAGCTCGGGGACCTGGCGATCCCACATGTGCCATGTGGTACCGAGCGATGGCCCCAGGATCAGGACCGGCGCCTCTTCCGGCCCGTCAAAGCGGTATTGCAGGGTGTTCGTCATACTCTCGCTCACCCGGCTCACGCTCCCACATCTCACGAGCTCGCACACGCCCGGGTCGGACTCCGCGCGGCCCGTCCTCGGTTGTGGCGACTTCGCGAAGATCCTCCGCGCCGGGCTTCACGGGCCGCTCGCCGACAGACCCGGGTCGAAATCGGCGTGTCAATTGCGCCCCGGACGGGGTCACTTGAGGATTTCCAGCATCCGCTCTCCCAGGACGGCGGCCGAGGCCGGGTTCTGCCCGGTGACCAGGTTGCGGTCCTGGACCATGTACGGCTCCCACATCGGGCCGCGGCTGAAGTTGACCCCGACCTTGTCCTTGACGTCGGTCTCCAGCAGCCACGTCACTCGGGAGGCGAGCCCGACACCCTCTTCTTCCTCGTTGGTGAAGCAGGTGATGTCGTAGTCCTTGAACGGTGACTCGCCGTGGATCCTGGTGGCCAGTATGGAGGCGGGGCCGTGGCAGACGATGAACAGCGGGTCGCCCGAGGTGAGCTGCCGCGTCAGCAGCCGCCCCACGTCGGCGTCGAACGCCAGGTCCGACATGGGACCGTGACCGCCCGGTACGTACACCGCGTCGTAGTCCTCCAGGCGTACGTCCGAAAGCTGTAGCGGCCGGCGCATCGCCTCGGCGGAACGGATGATGGCCTCCAGCTCAAGGGCGCTGTCGTTGCCGCCGACCAGCTCGGGGCGCAGGCTCATCATGTCGACGGTCGGGATGACGCCGTTCGGCGTCGCGACGGCCACCTCGTGACCGGCCTCCGTGAGGATCTTGTACGGGTTCGCGAACTCCTCGGCCCAGTATCCCGTCGCGTATCTCGTACCGTCCTTCAGTACCCAGTAGGCGGCTCCACTGACGATGAACAGCACTTTCGCCATGGCAAGGATCTCCTCTCGGATACGAACGAGCGTTCGAGTATCCTTCTTCTGATCCCTCCTGCCCCCTTCTGGGACCATATGCACGTCTGCCGACCGGGCGCACCCGGAAGCTCGCGGCGCCACGGCTCGGCTGCCCGCCCGATGGGGACGTGCTGAACCCTGGCGGCAGAACAGGCCCGGTCACATGTCCAGGACCACGTCAGCCGGTGGCGTCGCACAGCAGATGAGGGCGCTTCCCTCAGCGGGGAGGTCCACGGGCTCCGGGGAGTAGTCGACATGGCCCGAAAGCAGCGCGGTCTCGCAGGTGTGACAGACGCCGGTCCGGCAGGACCAGCGCACCGGAACGTCACATGCCTCGGCGAGTTCGAGCAGGGTCCCGTAGTCGGGGTGCCAGGGAACGGTCAGGCCGCTGCGGGCGAAGGACACCGACGACATGGGTCGTCCGGTCGGAGGACGGGCGGGATGGTGCGGTGCCCGGGTGGGCTCCGCCACCACACCGGGGGTGAGGGCGGGCGCGGCTCCGAAGGTCTCGGTGTGGATCCGCGTGGACGGCAGGCCGCAGGTCTCCAGGGCCTCGGTCATGTCCCGCATGAACGCGACCGGCCCGCAGAGGTAGGCGTCCGTGTCCGGGGGCAGTTCGAGGCCGCGGATCCGGTCGGTGCTGAGCCGCCCGGACACCGTGTAGTCGACACCTGGACGGTCAACGCCGCGCGGACGGCTGTAGGAGACGAACGACCGGCCCGCGGGCAACCGGGAGAGCAGCGCGCGCGCTTCGTCGGCGAAGGGGTGGTGCTCGCCGTCCCGGGCCGCGTGCAGCCACCACACCGGGCGCGGTGAGGGCTCCGCGGCGAGCCCGTACAGCATGGCCAGGACCGGGGTGGCACCGACACCGGCGGACAGCAGCAGCACCGGGGTCCCGGTGTCCGCCAGCAGGAACGTACCGCGCGGAGCGGCGACATCGAGGATGTCGTCCGCTTTCACCCGCTGGGACAGGTAGGTGCTGGCGACGCCGTGCGGCTCCCGCTTGACACTGATGCGGTACGTCTCGGCGCCCGGACGGCCGGACAGCGAGTAGCTTCGGATGGCCGGGGCGGCCAGTGGGTCCGGCCGCAGCCTGACCGCGAGGAACTGCCCCGGCAGCGCGGCCGGGAGCGGCTCACCGTCGACCGACGCCAGGGTGAGTGAGCAGATGCTCGCGCTCTCCGGCTCGACGCGGACGACTCTCAGCGGGCGGAACCCTGGCCATGCCGGGGGCGGACCGGTGGGGGTGAGCCCGCTGTTGCCGCCCGCGGTGCCGGGGCCCCGGTCCACGGCGTCCAGCAGGGCCCGCAGTGACGTCTTCCACCCGGGGCTCAGCGCGGGAATGCGCAGGGCGCGTTCGAGCTGCGGACGGGAGTGGCCGGGCAGGTAGAGCAACGCGTCCATCTCGGCGACGGTCATCCTCTCGGGGCCCGGCGCGATCCTTACGATCTCGTCCCCCGCCTGCACCCGCCCTTCTGTCAGCACCCGCAGGTAGAAGCCCGGGCGGCGGTGGGAGACGAGCAGCGCGGCCATCTGGGGTTCCCCCATCCGCAGCCCCACGCGGTAGCACGTCACGCGGGGCTGCGTGACCTCGAAGACCGCGCCGCCGATCCGATAGCGGTCGCCGATGCAGACCTCGTCGTCGGGGAGCCCGTCCACGGTGAAGTTCTCGCCGAACTGGCCGTACGTGAAGTCGTCCCGCTTCATGTGCTCCTGCCAGTGGCGGTAGGAGTCCAACTGGTAGACCAGTACGGCACGCTGCTCGCCGCCGTGCCCGGCGAGGTCGCCCTGTCCGTCGCCGTCCAGATTGAGCGACCGCGCCATCAGGGGCCCCGCCACGGGGTGCTTCCGGACGCCGGTGCGGATGGTCCTGCCGTGCCAGGCGACGTCCTTGGGCATGCCGACGTTCACGGCGATCAGCGTGGCCATACGACATCCCTTCGCTGAACCGCGGGGCGCGTTCACCCGTTCACATGAGCCCGGTGAGTCCGGTGAGTCCGGACGCGGACGGTGCGTGCCTTGCCGAGGATCCAGAAGACGGTCCCGGTCGCGGCGCCGTAGGCCAGGTGGGGGCCGAGGTCGTCCACGAGGGTCCTGCGGTCGTACTTCCAGATGGGCTCGTAGAGTCCCGCGATCGGCAGGGTGATGTAGTCACCGATCCAGACGACCGCGCCGAACGGCACACCGTAGACCCCGGAGGGCGGCTTGCGCGCCGAGCCGGCGAGTACGCCGTAGAGCGCCCCGTAGGCCGCGCCGTACGACCAGTGCATGAACGTGCTGACCGGCCAGGCGGCGGCATCCGGGAGTTCGCGCTGGGTGAAGCCCTCGATCAGGCGCTTGCCGACCTGCCCGGGATCCGGGGCCTCCTGCCAGGTGCGGACGGGGGCGAACTCCCACCGCAGGGGATTGCGCTCCCCACCGGCCCGGCGCTGCCGCAGGAACCGGACCGTGTCCATGCACGCGGTGCCGGCCAGGCCGGCGGCAAGGCCCGACGCGATCGCGCCGAGCGGAGTCAACTGCTTCGGAGTGCGCATTGTGCAACGCTCCTGCCGTTCTGGCCCGTACGGGGCAGGCAAGCACGACGTCCCGCGACCCGGCGACGCTGACATCCCCTCCTGGGCATGCTTGCACGCCCACCGTCACGGCACCATTCGGGACGGGAGGGCCGCGGGGCGTAGGCCGCCCTCCCATGGGTGCGGCCGATGCCACGTCGCAGGTGCGGGTCCGGATGTGGGTGCAGGTACGGACGCAGGTACGGGTGCGGGTGCGGGCGGTGCGGCGATAATGGGGCATATGTCCCAATACACTGCAAAAAATCCACACGGGCCGTCCACTCTGACGGTCAAGGGGAGGGACGTACGGCTGCGCACCATCGGGTTCGTGGTGCTCGCGGCCCTGGCGATCTGGTTCATCGCCGCGAACACGAAATCGGTCACGATCCGGCTGTGGATCCCGACCGTCACCCTTCCGCTGTGGAGCGTCCTCACCGTCACCCTCATCGTGGGCATCGCCCTCGGTCTGCTCATGGCCCATCGCCGGGCGCGACGATGAACGCCCGGTAAGGCCCTCCGGGGGATGGCATGAAAGCAGGGCTCGCAGGCGTCAAGGACGCGGTCACGGACAGGACGGGCCTCGCGCTGCGGCTCTCCCGTCTGCTGCCCGCCTACCTGATCGTCTTCGGGACCGTCGTCCAGCTGTTCACGCCGCCGTATCTGTCCGGGACCCCTTTCTTCGTCTCGGCCCCTCTGATGGCGGCACCGCTGTTCTCCTTCTGGACGACGGTGGCCTACGGCGCCGCCGCGATGCTCGCCGCCGCTCTGCTGGACCTGGGGGCGGAACAGGTGTGGGCGTCGGCGGGCGTCCAACTGCTCGCGACCGAACTCGCGACCATCCTGTTCGTCACGGCCATCGCCGCGCTGCTGAACACCGTGGTCTGGCGGGGCCGCCGCCAGCTCGCCTCCGCGCGCAGCCTGTCCGAGGCGGCCCAGCGGGCCGTGCTGCCCACCCCCGCCGAACGCATCGACGGACTGCGCGTCGGCACCCGCTACGAGGCCGCCGAGCAGGAGGCGCTGGTCGGCGGGGATCTGTACGGCGCCCGTTCCACCCCGTACGGCGTACGGCTGGTGATGGGCGACGTACGGGGAAAAGGGCTCGGTGCGATAGAGGCGGTGTCCGTGCTGCTCGGCGCGTTCTGGGAGGCGGCGCACACCGAGGCCAGCCTCACCGGGGTGGCCACCCGTCTGGAGCAGGCGCTGGAGCGCGAGGGTGCCCGCCGCAGCGGCATCGACGACACGGAGGGCTTCGCCACCTGTGTACTGGTGGAGATCCCGCCCGATCACCAGGTGCTGCGGATGGTCAACTGCGGCCATCCCGTGCCGCTGCTGCTCGGCGGCGACGGGTCCGTCCGCACCCTCACGCCCACCACGTTCTCGCTGCCGCTGGGCCTCGCCGAACTCGCGCCCGACGGCCGCCGCCCCGACGAATGGGAGTTCCCGCCGGAGGCCACGCTGCTGCTCTACACCGACGGCCTGTCCGAGGCACGCGACCTGTCCGGAGCCTTCTACGACCCGGCCGCCCGCCTCCAGGGCCGCACCTTCCCGTCCCCCAACCGCCTCCTCGACACCCTGGTCACCGACGTACGCGCCTTCTCCGGCGGCCCGGCCACCGACGACATGGCCCTCCTCGCCGCCCATCGGCCCCGGCCGCACCGGGGGCTTCGGGGCGGGGGTGAGGGGGGTGGCGGGGTGGGGCTCCCTTGCCGGTCGTAGAGGCGGCCAGGGGGCCGGAATCCAGGGCCATGAGCCTGTTCTTGAGCGGCTCCGTGTCGCGCCGCGTGCTGGCTCCGCAGCATCGCGGGCGGGTGGGCGGGGGCGCGAGCGAGGGCGCCGGGCGTGCCGTCGGCCTCCGGCGCCTGCGTGCGCCCGGTTTCGTCGTGTCGGCGTGTGTGGCGAGCGGAAGGGCCGGGACCGGCTACTGGCCGCCGAGGCCGGTGAGGGCGCCCACCGGGTCCAGGTCGGGGGTGCCCCGGGGCCACCAGTCGTCGGCGTCGGGCTCCGACTCGTAGGCGTACCACAGCCCGTCCCGGCCGAGTCTGAGCTGGACGTGGCCGCGCGGGTGGGTCAGGCGGTTGCGCCAGGGGCGGAAGGCGGGCAGGTCGGCGGCGAGGAGGAGCGGGCGGGCCCGGTCGAAGCGCCCGGCCGGTGGATCCCACGGCTCGTCGAGCACCGCGAGCCCCTCGAACCCGCCCTGCCGCCACGCCGCCACCGCGCGGGCCAGCTCCGGCGACGTACGCCCCGCGGCGGACGCGAGCGACGAGTACAGCGCGCGGGTGCTGCCCGTGAGGCCGGATCCCGGGCGGGCCGCCGCGAGCCGTACCGCGTCCTGCCACACCGTCAGGTCGGCCACCGGATCGCGTCCGGTGGCGAGCAGGGCGTGCGCGCGGGCCGCCGCGTCGGTCGCCAGCTGGTCCAGCGCGAAGGGGTCGGGGCCGCCCGGAGACGCCGGATAGGCGGGCGGCTGCCCGGGATGCGGCGGGACGGGCAACGGCGGCGGCAGCGGCGGGAGCGCCCGGCGGGCCAGTGCCTCCGTGGCCCGTACGCCGGGCAGCGGGGCCGGTTCGCGCTCCTGGGCGGCGCGGGCCGCGCGGGCCGCGCTGCGGCGGGACAGCGCGTCCAGCACCTCCCGCTCTCCCCGGCCGCGCAGCAGGAGCAGTACGAAAGGGTCGGCGTCGAGCAGCCGGGCCGTCTGATAACACAGGGCCGCCGCGTGTTTGCAGGGGTGGGCCCGGTCGGGGCAGTTGCACTGCGGTTCGAGGTCCCCGGGGCCGGGCAGCAGCCGTACCTCGCCCTCCGCGAGGGCGTGCGGCATCTCCTTGTCCAGCAGCGCCGCGATATGCGCCGGTCGCTCGGCCGCCGCGTCCAGGAACCGCTCCCAGTCCGCGTCCTCCAGCGTCCGCAACCGCACCTGCACGCGGTACGGCCGCGGCCTGCTCCCCTGCACGTACGCCAGCACCAGGCCCGGTGTCACCGTGATGGCGTCCACATGGCCCCGCTCGGCATAGCCCCGCCCCCGCGCCAGCCGTTGCGCGTCCAGCGCGCCTTCCTCCAGCGCGGAGACCCACGCGTTGCCCCACCAGGTCCCCGCGAAGCCGCCATCGCCGCCGTCGTCGTCCACCGGCCGCGGCGGAAAGGCCGGGAACGTCCGCCGGTGGTCACCATCTCGGCGTGGCGAGGCCATGGAGGGGGTGGGGGGCACGGAAGGCATGGAGGAGGCGGAAGGGGTCGCGGGGGTGGCGGGGGTGGCGGGGGTAGAGCGGGTGGCAGGGGCCGCGGGGGTGGAGGGGGGCTCGGTGTGGTGGGGTGTGGGCTCGGCTGGTGCCGGGGCGGGGGCCTGAGCGATGGGCGTCAGCAGGCGTGAGAGATCTCGGCGGGGTGCTGAGGTGCCGCCCTCCGGGCGGGGCTCGGCGGACCCGCCCTTGCCGGAGCGCTGAACAGCGTCCGTCCTCGTCGTCCTCCCGACGGCCGCACTCTCCATGGCCCGCTCCTCGGCGAGCGCCAGCCGCAGCGCCTCCCGCGCTACGTCGGCGGGGCGCCGGGCCTCGGCGGGTTTGGTGCTGGGCCGGGGTACAGGAAGGGTTGGCGGAGCCGCGTCGGACGGGGCGCCGTCTCCCGGCCGTCCGCCCGGCACCTCACCCGGCTCACCCTCCGCGTCGTCCTCAGCGTTCTGCGCCCGCCGCGCGGACACCGCCTCCCGCAGTGCCGCCCGGGCAGCGTCACCGGGACGGGGTCCGGGACCGCCGGGACGGGGCCGCCGGGCTCCCCGGGTCCCCTCCGCCGTTTCATCGCCCCGCTCACCCTCACCCTCACCCTCGCCGCTCCCCCGCTCCCGCGCGGCGCGCAAGGCACGGCGTGCCGCCTCGGCGGGACCGGTACCGGTCGGCTGGTGCGCCTCGGTCGGCGCCGCCCCTTCGATTCGGGCGGCGCTCCCAATCCCGGCGGCCCCTTCGTTCTGGGCGAGCCCCTCGATCCCGGCCGCCCCCTCGATCCGGGCCGAGTCCGCGATCCGGGCCGAGTCCTCAGTGCGAGCCTCCGCCCGCGCCGCCTCCTCAGCCCGCGTCACCTCCTTAGCGCGAGATGCCCGCTCCGCCCCCGCCGCACCAATCGCCTCCCCGACCCCCCTCTCCCGCCGCCCCCCGTTCATGACTCCCTCCGCAGGGACACCAGGTCGGACAGCTCGCGGTCCGTCAGTTCGGTGAGGGCGGATTCGCCGGAGCCAAGGATCGCGTCGGCCAGGGCCCGTTTCGCGGCGAGCATCTCGGCGATGCGGTCCTCGATGGTGCCCTCGGTGATCAGGCGGTGGACCTGGACGGGCTGGGTCTGGCCGATGCGGTAGGCGCGGTCGGTGGCCTGTTCCTCGACGGCCGGGTTCCACCAGCGGTCGAAGTGGACGACATGGCCCGCGCGGGTGAGGTTGAGGCCGGTGCCCGCCGCCTTGAGGGACAGCACCAGCACGGGGGTGGCCCCGCTCTGGAAGCGGTCCACCATGCGCTCGCGTTCGGGTACCGGCGTACCGCCGTGCAGCAGGTCGACGGGGATCGCGCGGGCGGCCAGGTGGGTGGCGATCAGCCGGGCCATGCCCACGTACTGGGTGAAGACCAGTGCCGAGCCGTCCTCGGAGAGCAGTGTGTCGAGGAGTTCGTCCAGGAGGGCCAGTTTGCCGGAGCGGGCCGGCAGGCGGTCCGTCGTGGCGGGGTCCGTGTGTGTCTCCTTCAGATACAGCGCCGGGTGGTCGCAGATCTGCTTGAGCGCGCCGAGCAGCTTCAGCACCAGGCCCCGCCTGGCGATGCCCTCGGCGGTCTCGATGGCGAGCAGCGACTCCCGGACCACCGCCTCGTACAGCGCGGCCTGTTCGCGGGTGAGGGGTACGGGGTGGTCGGTCTCGGTCTTGGGGGGCAGTTCGGGGACGATGCCCGGGTCGGACTTCTTGCGGCGCAGCAGGAACGGGCGGACCAGGCGGGCGAGACGCTCGACGGCCTGGTCGTCCTCGCCGTTCTCCACCGCGCGGGCGTGCCGGGCGCGGAAGGACTTGAGGGGGCCGAGCAGTCCGGGGGTGGTCCAGTCGAGCAGGGCCCACAGCTCGGAGAGGTTGTTCTCCACGGGTGTACCGGTGAGGGCCACGCGCGCGGGCGTGGGGATGGTGCGCAGGGCCTTCGCGGTGGCCGAGTAGGGGTTCTTCACATGCTGGGCCTCGTCGGCGACGACCATGCCCCAGCGGTGGGTGGCGAGCGTGGTGGCGGCCGAGCGCATGGTGCCGTACGTGGTGAGGACGAAGCCGCCGGTCAGGTCCTGAAGGGTGCGGTCGGTGCCGTGGAAGCGGCGGACCGGGACGCCGGGGGCGAAGCGGGTGATCTCGCGCTGCCAGTTGCCGAGCAGGGAGGCCGGGCAGACGACGAGGGTCGGTTCGGGGCGGGCCCGTTTGAGGTGCAGGGCGATGAGAGTGACGGTCTTGCCGAGGCCCATGTCGTCGGCGAGGCAGCCGCCGAGGCCGAGGGACGTCATGAGGTCGAGCCAGGCCAGCCCGCGCAGTTGGTACTCGCGCAGGGTGGCGGCGAGGCCCGGGGGTGGCTCCGCCGGACGTACGCCGGTCGTCAGGCGGTCGCGCAGGGCGGCCAGCGCGCCGACCGGGACCGCCTCGACGCTCTCGCCGTCGACCTCCGCGCTGCCGCTGAGGGCGACGGACAGCGCGTCGACCGGGTCCAGCAGGCCCAGTTCGCGCCGGCGGGCCTTGCGGACCAGGGCCGGGTCGACCAGTACCCAGCTGTCGCGCAGCCGGACCATCGGGCGGTGCGCCTCGGCCAGCAGGTCCATCTCGGCGTCGCTGAGCGGGTCGCCGCCCAGCGCCAGCTGCCAGCGGAACTGGAGCAGTTCCCCGCTCTCGAAGAAGCCCGTGCCGTCCGTCGCCGAGCCGGGTGCGGGGCGCACCACGGCCGACGCGGTGAGGTCCTGGGCCAGGTCGCGGGGCCAGTGCACGGCGACCCCGGCCGTCGCGAGGCGGGTGGCGGCGACGCCGAGCAGGTCGCCCAGTTCTTCCTCGGACAGGGTGAGGACGTCGGGTGTGTCCCGCTCGGTGAGCCGCTCCATGGGCGGCCATACGCGGGCCGCGCGCCGGACCGCGAGCGCCGCGTCCACCCGGGAGCGGGGCCCGAAGGCGTCGTCGGCGCCGCCCGCCCACAGCGTCGCCGCGTCCGCGACCAGCGTGGGATCGGCCAGGCTGTGCACCTGGACGACGGCGGCGCCCGCACCCCGCGCACGGGCGCCGCCGGAGTGGCTGCCCTCCCCGCTGTCGAACAGGTCGTACGCCGACAGGTCCAGGCGCAGGGAGATCCGGACGCCCGCGTCCATCCCGGCGGCGACCTCGGCGGCCCAGTCGCGGGCGCCGGGCAGCCGCTGCGGGCGGAGGTCGGCGAAGGGCTTCCCGGCCGCGTACGGGGCGGCGGGGGTGCGGGGCAGGGTGTCGGCGACGGCGTCGAGGAAGGCCCGCATCAGGTGTTCGGGCTCGGGCAGCCGGAGCGGGCCAGGGCCGGGCAGCGGGACCGCGTGGCCCTCGTACGGCAGGGCAGCCGCCACCGCGCGCAAATAGGCGATGTCGGCGGGGTCGAGGGGGCCGGCCCGCCAGGCGTCGTGCCCGGCGGCGGTGAGGCCCGGCAGCAGCCTGCCCCGGGCGGCGAGCCGCAGCGCGTGCAGTGCCGCCGCGCCCCAGCAGGCGGTGGCCGGGTGGGCGGCGGGATCGCGCCGGGCCCGCACCAGCAGGGGCAGCGCCTCGCCGAGTGTCAGGGTCAGCGCGGGGGCCCGCCGGCGACGTACCGACACTCCGGACGAGCCATGGGGGCGGACGACCGTCAGCTCCACGGTGTGCGGGCCGGAACCGGTCGGCCCGACGCCGTGCGGCCCGGAACCGGTCGGCTCCGCACTGTGCGGGCCGGGGCCGGTCGGCCCGACGCTGTACGACCCAGGGCTGGTCAGTCCGACGTCGCCAGGGCCAGGGCCGGGCGCCTCGCCGTGCAGCCCAGGACCGGGCGGAGCCGCACCGTGCGGCCCGGGGCCGGTGAGCCCGACGCCGTTGGGGCCAGGACCGGGCGGAGCCTCCCCGTCGGGGTCCCAGAAGGCCATCCGGCCCTCGCGGGGCAGCGGCGCGGGCAGGAAGACGGCGGCCAGCCGCACGGACACCCCGTCCGCCTCGTCCTCGGCCGTTCGCATACGTCTGGTCACCTCCCGCCCGTCTGCCGGATCACTTGTCTCCGACTCTACGGGCGGGGTCTGACAATCGGCCCCGGCGACGGGCGCCGGGCGCCGTTCAGGGCGTGGTGCGCGACACCAGGTAGACGAACGGGTTGTTCGGTTCGGCCAGGCTGACCATCACGTCCTGGGTGGGGTGCGGGTCCTTCTGGTCGTGGACCAGGCCGTACCAGGGTCCGGCGGTGTCGAAGTTCCAGCCGGCGACCTCCTGGTCGCGTTCGCTGATGGTGATGCGGTTGCGCTCCAGTTCCACCCGGCTGGTGCCCATCTCGCGCAGGAACTCGTCGAGGTTGGCGTTGGGGGTCTGGAACTGGACGTACAGGCGGCTGGTGCGCCAGTTGTTGGTCTCGTAGTAGGCGACCTTGCCCGCGGGGCGCTGGATGGGGACCTCGTAGAGGCGGAGCTGCACCTTGGACGGCCAGTCGAAGGTCAGGCCGGTCGCGGCGTACTTCTCCTCCTTCTTCTTGCCGCTGTCGCGGCTCTGGTTGGCGGAGATCACCAGATAGCCGGCCGGGATGCCGATGAGCAGCACGATGATCATCAAGGTGAACGCCCGGCGGCGGATCATGTGGCCGTGGCCCTCGGGCGGGCCCGGCGGTTCGCTCGGCGACATGGCCTCGCGGGCCGGTCCTACGGGCGACATGGTCACAGTGACTCCCCTGGGGTGCGCCGGGCCTCCGCGTACCGCTCGTACCGCTCGTAGCGCTCCACCCGGCGCCGCTTGGCCCGCCGGAAGCGGCGGGCGACCAGCCGGGCCAGGTCCGCGGCGCCGACCATGCCGGCCTCGGGGCCGAGCTGGGCCCGTACGATCCGCGCCTCGGGGCGGTAGCCGCGGCCGGTGAGGTGGCGCTTGAAGGCGTCCCGCGCGGGGACGATCAGCAGATCGTCGGCCGCGGAGACCCCGCCGCCGATCACGAAGCACGACGGGTCGAGGGCGGCGGCGAGGTTGGCGATGCCTACGCCGAGCCACTGGCCGATGTCCTGGAGCAGCTCGGTGCACATGGCGTCGCCGTCGCGGGCCAGCTCGGTGATCATCGGGCCGGTGATGTCGGAGATCTGCCCCTTGACGTGCTCGATGATCCCGTACGCCACCGGGGAGTCGGCGGCGGCCAGCTCGCGGGCCTCTCTGACCAGGGCGTTTCCGGAGCTGTACTGCTCCCAGCAGCCGCGGTTGCCGCACGGGCAACGGTGGCCGCCGGGCACGACCTGCATATGGCCGAACTCGCCCGCGACCCCGTACTTGCCTCGTTTGACCTGGCCGTCCTCCAGGATCGCGCCGCCGATACCGGTACCGAGGGTGATCATGACGAGGTGGTCCTCGCCGCGTCCGGCGCCGAAGCGCCATTCGGCCCAGGCGGCGGTGTTGGCGTCGTTGTCGACCAGCACCGGGACGGACAGGCGGCTGGCGAGGCGGTCGCGGAGGGGCTCGTTGCGCCAGGAGAGATGGGGCGCGAAGAGCACCCGGTTGCGCTCGGCGTCGACCCAGCCGGCCGCGCCGATGCCGACCGCGTGCACGTCGTGCCGGTCGGAGAGGTCCAGGACCAGTTCGACGATGGTGTCCTCGACGACTCTGGGGCTCTTGGACTTGTCCGGGGTCTCCGCGCGGAGCTTCTCCAGGATCTGGCCGTCGGCGTCCACGACACCGGCCATCACCTTGGTGCCGCCGATGTCAATGCCGACCGTGGGGACGCGGGGCGCCGTGAGGTGCGAGCGGCGTTCGCGGGTGCCGACCGTGCGCAGGGCGGGGGCACGCCGGGAACCGATGGGGGCGCCGCCGACCCGGGTGTTGGTCAGGGCCCTCGGGAAGGCGAGGTCGCGGTAGGTGCTCATCGAGGCCGATTCTGCCGCACGGGGGCCTCTGGCAGCGAACGGGGCGCCTTGTCGCCGGGGGTGGTTCGGTTTGTCGGCGGGTGCGGGTGTGTCGTGGCTTGTCGCGCCGTTCCCCGCACCCCTTCAGGGGCGTCGCCCCGCCCGGCGTACTGCGCGGAGCGCCCCAGCGGTGGGGTGGGGGCGGTTCGGCGGCGGGTGCGGGCTCGTCGTGGCCGGTCGCGCAGTTCCCCGCGCCCCTTGAGGGCGCTGTCCTGGTCGGCGTGTCTCAGGACGCCACTTCGCCTTGCCCCTCGGGGCGCTGACCTGGTCGGCGTGTCTCAGAGCCCCCCTCTACGGGTGTCGCAGTTCTTGTTCCAGGGCTGTCAGGTCGTCGCCGCCTGCCATTTGTGTGGTCAGGGTGGGCAGGGTGATGTCGTCGTGGGCGTAGGTGCCTGTTGTCCTGCCGTGTCTGAGGAGGGTGAAGTGGTTGCCCACCAGGTACGCGTGGTGGGGGTTGTGGGTGATCAGGATTACACCCAGGCCCTGGTCCCGGGCCGCCGTCACGTACTTCAGGACCACCCCGGACTGTTTGACGCCGAGCGCGGCCGTGGGTTCGTCCAGGATGAGGACGCGGGCGCCGAAGTGGACCGCGCGGGCGATGGCCACGCACTGGCGCTGGCCGCCGGAGAGGGTGCCGATGGGGCGGTCCACGTCGGGCAGGTCGATGCCCATGCGGAGCAGCTCCGCGCGCGTGGTGCGGCGCATGTGCTCGACGTCTAGGCGACGGAAGGGGCCCGTCCCCTTCCGTGGCTCGGAACCGAGGAAGAAATTGCGCCATACGGGCATCAGGGAGACGACGGCCAGGTCCTGGTAGACGGTGGCGATCCCGTGGTCCAGGGCCTCGCGCGGGGAGCCGAGGCGGGTCTCCTCGCCGTCGATGCGCAGGGTGCCCCCGTCGTGCCGGTGCAGCCCGGCGATGATCTTGATGAGGGTGGATTTCCCGGCGCCGTTGTCGCCCAGCACGCAGGTGATCTCCCCGGCGTGGACCGCCAGGGAGACGTCTTCGAGGGCGCGGACGCCCCCGTAGTGCTTGCTGACGCCGGAGAGTTCCACAAGGGGCGTACGGCGGACGGTCGGCGTCACTTGGCGGCCTCCGCGCGCTTGCGGACCCAGGCGTTGAGCAGCGTCGCGAGGAGCAGCATCGCCCCCAGGAAGAACTTGAACCAATCGGGGTTCCACTCGGCGAACACGATGCCCTTGCTGGTCATGCCGAAGATGAGCGCGCCGACCGCCGAGCCGACGGCGCTGCCGTAGCCGCCGGTGATCAGACAGCCGCCGATGACGGCCGCGATGATGTAGATCAGCTCGTTGCCGACGCCCTCGCCGGACTGGACGACGTCGTACGAGAAGAGCAGATGCTGGCCGGAGATCCAGGCGCCGAAGGCGACGCCCATGTAGAGGCCGATCTTCGTCGCGCGCACCGGGACGCCCACCGCGCGGGCGGCGTCCTTGTTGCCGCCGACCGCGTAGATCCAGTTGCCCGCGCGGGTGCGCAGCAGGATCCAGGAGGCGAGGGCGACCAGGCCGAACCACCACAGGATGGTGACCTTGAAGTCGACTCCGCCGACGGTGAGGGTGGACGCGAACAGGTCACGGGCGCTCGGGAAGCCCTCCATGTCGGCGATGGATTTCGTCGAGACCGTGCCGCTGATCAGCTTGGTGAAGCCGAGGTTCATGCCGGTCAGCATCAGGAAGGTGCCCAGCGTGATGATGAAGCTGGGCAGGTTGGTGCGGGTCAGCATGAAGCCGTTGAAGGCGCCGATGGCGAGGGTGAGCAGCAGCGACACGCCGACGCCGACCCAGACGTTCGCGGTCAGCTGGTAGCTGAACATCGAGGAGATCAGCGCGGAGGACGTCACCATGACGCCCGCGGACAGGTCGAACTCGCCGCCGATCATCAGCAGCGCCACGGGGACCGCCATGATGCCGATGGTGGAGGACGCGTACAGGACCGTGCTGAGGCTTCCGGCGCGCAGGAAGCTGTCGGCGGTGAGCGCGAAGAAGGCGAAGACGGCGAGCGCGCCGACGACCGAGCCCAGTTCGGGGCGGCCGAGCAGTCTGCGCGGCAAGGACGGCCGCCGGAACCTCTCATCGCCGAGGACGTCCGTGGGCGCGCTCATCGGGTGCCCCGCTTCGTGTACTCCTCCAGCTCGGCCGCCTGGTCCTTCGTGATGATCTGCGGGCCGGTCAGCACCGGCTTGCCGCCGCCCAGCACATCCGCGTTGTACCGGTACAGCCACAGCAGGTCGACCGCCTCGTAGCCCTGGAGGTACGGCTGCTGGTCGACGGCGAAGCCCAGGGTGCCGTCCTTGAGGAGGGCGGCGACCTTGGCGTTGAGGTCGAAGGTGTCGATCTCGGCGCCGCTGTCCGCGCCCTGCTTGGCCTTCACGGCGGTGTCGGCGTACGGGGCGCCCAGGGTGACCACGGCGTCGATGGCCCGGTCCGTCCGGAGCTTGGCCTCGATGGCGGACTGCACGTCCGGCATGCTCGTGCCGGTCACATACAGGTTCTGCACCTGGCCGTCGAAGGTCTCCGCGATGCCCGCGCAGCGTTGCTCATGGCCCACATTGCCCTGCTCGTGCAGCACACAGACCGCCTTCTCGCGGCCCCGCTCGTTCAGTTCCTCGCCGACCGCCTGCCCGGCGATGGTCTCGTCCTGCCCGATGTGGGTGAGCGCGCCGAACGCCTTGGACTCCGCCGATCCCGAGTTCACCGTGACCACCGGGATACCGGCCGCCACCGCGCGGGCGACCGCCGCCTTCATCGCGTCGGGCTTGGCCAGGGTGACGACGATCCCGTCGACCTTCTTGTCCACGGCCGCGTCCACCAGCTGCGCCTGCTGCTGGGCCTCGTCGTCGTGCGAGTACAGGAAGTTGATGTTGTCCTTGGCGGCGGCCTCCTCGGCACCGCTCTGCACGATGTCCCAGAAGGTGTCGCCATCGCCCGCGTGGGTGACCATGGCGAAGGTCCAGCGCGGAGTGGTCACCGCCGACGTCCCGCGTTCGGCCGCGGCCTTACGGGCGTCCTCGGCGCGCTTGCCGCCGGTGCTGCTGCATCCCGCGAGGGACGCGCACAGCGTCCCCGCCAGCGCGATGCCTACCCAGGTCCGAAACCGTGCCACGAGGCGGTGCCCTTCTTGCCGTGTTCTGCGTACGCGAGGGGCCGGTGACCTCACCGGCTCCAAACGCCCGATTATCGAACACAGGGATCGTGCACCCGACCACAGGGCGGCGCGACTCGGTCACATTGTCCGGACAACAGGACGAACAGAACGGGCCTTCATGGCCTCACGAGGAGCTGGAACTCGAAGGAATAGCGGGCCGGACGGTAGGTGTGGGTGCCGTACTCCACCGCGCGGCCGGTGTCGTCGAAAGTGGTGCGCTGCATGGTGAGCAGCGGGGCGCCCGCCGGCTCGCCGAGCCGTTCGGCCTCGTCGGCGGTGGCGGCGCGGGCGCCGATGGACTGCCGGGCGCTGTGCAGGGTGATCCCGGCGGACCGCATCAGCCGGTACAGCCCGGTGGCCTCCAGCTGGCCGGTGTCCAGGTCCAGCAGACCGGGCGGCAGGAAGTTGCACAGGTACGCCATCGGCTCGCCGTGCGCGAGCCGCAGCCGTTCGACATGGTGTACGTCGCTGTCCTCGGGGACGCCGAGCGCCGCAGCCACCTCGGCCGGGGCCGGAACGACGGTGTTGACCAGCACCTTGGTCGCCGGGCGCTGACCGGCCGCCTCCAGGTCGTCGTAGAGGCTGCTCAGCTCCAGCGGGCGCTTGACCTGGCTGTGCACGATCTGGGTGCCGACCCCCCGGCGGCGCACCAGCAGCCCCTTGTCGACCAGCGACTGGATGGCCTGGCGGACCGTCGGCCGGGACAGGCCGAGCCGCCCGGCCAGCTCGATCTCGTTGCCCAGCAGGCTGCCCGGGGTGAGCGCCCCGTGCTCGATGGCGGCCTCCAGCTGCTGGGACAGCTGGAAGTACAACGGCACCGGGGAGGAGCGGTCGACGCTCAGGTCGAGCCGCACGGTCGGGTCCACATCTGGTTTGGGCACGGCCCGAGCGTAGCTCCGTGACGGGTTGACGGGAAGTTGTGTGGTTCGGTTGTCCGGACATACGGATTGACAGCGGGGCCGGTGGGCCTCACTTTGATTCCATGCGCATCGGCGTCATCGGTACGGGCCGCATCGGCACCATTCATGCGAACACCCTCAGCCGTCACCGGGAGGTCGGCTCACTGATCCTGACGGACGCGGATCCCGCCCGTGCGCAGGAGTTGGCGCACCGGCTGGGCGAGACGGCCGCGCCCGGCGTGGACGAGATCTTCCGCTGGGGCGTGGACGCGGTGGTGATCACCACGGCGACCGCCGCGCACGCCGAGATGATCGGCCGGGCGGCGCGCTCCGGGCTGCCGGTGTTCTGCGAGAAGCCCATCGCGCTGGACCTGCCCGGGACGCTCGCCGTGATCACCGAGGTGGAGACGGCCGGGACGATCCTCCAGATGGGCTTCCAGCGCCGCTTCGACGCCGGGTACGCGGGCGCCCGCGAGGCGGTACGGTCCGGGCGGCTGGGCCGGCTGCACACCGTACGGGCGATGACGTCCGACCAGGCGCCGCCGCCCGCCTCCTATCTGGCGGAGTCCGGCGGCTTATACCGGGACACGCTGATCCACGACTTCGACGCGGTGCGCTGGGTGACCGGGCGGGAGGTCGTCGATGTGTACGCCACCGGGTCGGACCACGGGCCCCCGCTCTTCCGCGCGCTGGGCGACCTCGACACCGCCGCGGTGCTGCTCACCCTGGCGGACGGCACCCTCGCGACGGCCACCGCGACCCGGCTCAACGGCGCCGGGTACGACGTCCGTATGGAGCTGGCCGGTGAGCTGGACCAGATCGCCGTGGGCCTGGACGACCGGACGCCCATCGCCTCCACCGAGCCGACCGGACCACCGGCCGCCAGCAAGCCCTGGACCACCTTCCTGGAGCGCTTCGGCCCGGCCTACGAGGCCGAACTCGCCGCCTTCATCGAGGTGGTCCGCGGCGAGCGCGCCAACCCCTGCGACGGCCGTGAGGCGATGCAGGCCCTGCGGATCGCCGAGGCCTGCGAACGCTCCCGCCGGGAACACCGCCCGGTGCGGATGGGGGAGATCCTCGGGGGGCCCGAGCCGGTGTGAGGGCGCCGGTGCGAGTGACGCGGGGTCGCGAGGTCCGCAGCGGGCCGACAGCCCGTGCCGCCGCCTACCAGCGCACCGGCAGGCTCCGCATCCCCCGTATCAGCATCCCCGGCAGCCACTCGCCCGGTGGGCCGTCCAGGGCGAGGCCGGTGGCGCGCTCCAGAAGGCTGCGCAGGGCGGTGCGGGCCTCCAGGCGGGCCAGCGGGGCGCCCAGGCAGAAGTGGATGCCGTGGCCGAAGGCCAGATGGCCGCGGGTGTCGCGCTGGATGTCGAAGCGGTCGGGGGCGGGGAAACGGTCGCCGTCGCGGTCGGCCGCGGTGAGCCCGATCAGGACCGCCTCGCCCTTCTGGATGGCGACGCCGCCGATGTCCAGCGGCTCGGCGGCGAAGCGGAAGGTGGCGTTCTCCACCGGTCCCTCGTAGCGCAAGGTCTCCTCGACCGCCCCGTCGAGAAGGCTCATGTCGGCGCGCAGGGCGGCGAGTTGCCCGGGGTGGGTGAGCAGCGCGTGCACCCCGTTGGTGATCAGATTGACCGTGGTCTCATGGCCGGCGACCAGCAACAGATAGGCCATGCCGCGCAGTTCGGCCACGGAGAGCCGGTCGCCGTCCTCGGCGGTGGTGCGGATCAGGTCGCTGAGCAGATCGTCGCCGGGGCCCGCGCTGCGCTTGTCCTCGATCAGCTCCGTCAGGTACTCCCCCAGGCGGGCCACCGCCGCGTACTCGCTGTCCGCGTCGGTCGGCGCGAGCGCCTCCGTGGACAGCTCGCGGAACTGCGCGCGGTCCGTCTCGGGGATCCCGAGCAGTTCACAGATCACCGTGATCGGCAGCGGGAAGGCGAACGACTCCACCAGATCGGCGCGGCCCAACGGCAGCATGGCGTCGAGGAGCTGGTCGGTGATCTCCTGGACGCGCGGGCGCAGCCGCTCCACCCGGCGCATGGTGAACGCGCGGGAGACGAGGGAGCGCAGCCGGGTGTGCTGGGGCGGGTCCGTGGAGAGCAGATGGTCCCCGATCAGGTCGACGTCCAGGAAGGTCAGCTTGATCCGGCTGCCGACCTTGGCCAGCCGCTGATCGGCGAGCGCCGCGCGCGCCTCCTCGTGCCCGACGACCAGCCACGCCTCGTAGCCGCTGTCGACGCCGGCCGGGCGGATCCGGTGCACGGGCCCGCGTTTGCGCAGTTCGGCGTAGACGGGATGCGGATCCGTCCGGAACGACTCGCCGTACTCCCCCAGGTCGATCACTTCCACCATCACGGTCCCCCGTCACCGTCGGCTGTTCCCCGTTGTTCCCCGTTCGCAGCTTCCAACGGACGGGAGTTCTCTTCGGTGCCCGGACACGGACACGGACAGGAGCCCGCACGGCCCGAGCCGTCGCCGTCCCGTCGTCAGTGGCCGCCCGGCCCGTCAGCGGCCCCGTCGAGCAGTCCGGCGTCGTACGCGAGGAGCGCGATCTGTACCCGGTTGTTCAGGTCGAGCTTGGCGAGGACGCGGGAGACATGGGTCTTGACGGTGGCCACGCTCATGTAGAGGCCGCCCGCGATCTCGGCGTTGGACAGGCCCCGGCCGACGGCGACGGCGACCTCGCGCTCACGGTCGTTGAGGGCGGAAACGCGCGCACGCGCGCGTGCCCGGCGGTCGTCGCCCGTCGTTCCGGCCGCGTGCTGCATCAGCTGGCGGGTGACGGTCGGCGAGAGCACGGGATCGCCCGCCGCGACCCGGCGCACCGCGTCGAGGATCTCGGCGGGCGGAGTGTCCTTGAGGACGAATCCGGCGGCGCCCGCGCGCAGGGCGCGCAGTACCTGTTCGTCCGCGTGGAAGGTGGTCAGGACCACGACCTGGGGCGCGTCCTCGCGGGCCCGCAGCCGCGCGGTCGCGGTGAGCCCGTCCACGGCCGGCATCCGGATGTCCATGAGGACGACGTCCGGCCGCACCCGGTCCACCAGCGCCTCCACCTCGGTGCCGTCGGACGCCTCCCCGACGATCTCGATGTCTTCGGCGCCGCCCAGCATGAACGACAGTCCCGCGCGGACGAGGGGATCGTCGTCGACGAGGACCAGTCTGATCGCAGTCATGGCCCCAACTTGACGTGCTCCCTGGCCCAAAGTCCAGGGATTCCGGCCTGGGTCGTCCGACCCTTCCGGGGGCTTCCTGCTTCACCGCGCTGTGCGGGCACGTGTGCCCGTCTTACCGGCGCTCCACAGGCGTTTGCTCTCTCCGCCCGTCCGGCGGCGACGATACGGCGTCCCTCGAAGAGGACATTGCGGGCTGCGTTGTGGTCGCGGTCGTGCATGATGCCGCATGCCCTGCACGGCCACTCCCGGATGTGCAGGGGCTTGGGACCGTCCCGGAATCCGCAGGCCGAGCAGAGCTGGGAGGACGGGAACGCCCGGTCCACCATCGCGAAGGTGCGGCCGTGCAGAGCCGCCTTGTACTCCAGCATGCCGACGAACGCCGACCATCCCGCGTCATGCACGGACTTGGCGAGCCGGGTGCGCCCCAGGCCGGACACCGCGAGGTCTTCCAGGTACACCGCTTGGCTGTCGCGGATGATCTGTGTGGAAGCCTTGTGGTGGAAGTCCCGGCGCCGGTCCGCCACCCTGGCGTGCTGGCGCGCGACCTTGATCCGGGCCTTCGCCCGGTTCTTCGATCCCTTGACCTTGCGGGACAGCTCCCGCTGGAGGCGCTTGAGCTTCCTCTCGGCCCGGCGCAGAAAGCGGGGACTGTCGATCTTCCGGCCGTCGGACAGGACAGCGAAGGCGGACAGACCGAGATCGATACCGGCGTCGGTGTCCGACTCGGGGAGGATGTCCGGCCCGGTGTCCACGACGAAGCTAAGAAAGTACCGGCCGGAGCTGTCCTTCGTGACGGTCAGGGAGGTGGGTGGGGCCGGAAGCCGACGGGACCACTTGACCTTGAGGTCGCCGACCTTGGCCACATACACCTTGCCGTTCTCCCGGACGGAGAAGGCGTTGGTGTTGAGGCGGACCGACTGCCGGGTGTCCTTCTTCGATTTGTAGCGGGGAGGGCCGACCTTGCGGCCCCGCCGCTTGCCCTTGACCGAGTCGAAGAAGTTCTTGTAGGCGGTGTCCAGGTCCCGCAGGGACTGTTGCAGGACGACGGCCGAGACGTCGGCGAGCCAGGCGCGTTCCTCGGTGTGCTTGGCCTGGGTGATGCGCAGCCGGGACAGCTCGGCCGACTTCACGTACGGCAGCCCGGCCGCGTGTGCTTCCCTGCGGTCGCGCAGGCAGTCGTTCCACACCACGCGGGCGCACCCGAACGCCTTCGCCAGCGCACGGCACTGGGTAGCGTCCGGGTAGGCCCGGTAGTTGTAGCGGAGCTGCATGGCCAAGATCCTATTACGATTGGTCTCATGGATGGGCAGAACGACTACAGGCCTGGAAGACACGTTGTTTCGGCGATGCATGTGCACTTGGTCTTCGTGACGAAGTACCGGCGCGGGGTGTTCGACGACGAGATGCTGATCCGCTGCGAAGAGATCATGCGCAAGGTCTGCGACGACTTCGAAGCGGAGCTGAAGGAGTTCAACGGCGAACGCGATCACGTCCACCTCCTGGTGCACTACCCGCCCAAGGTCGCCGTCTCCAAGCTGATCAACAGCCTCAAGGGCGTCTCTGCCCGCCGGATACGGCAGGAATTCACCGGCCACGCCAACCACGCCCTCATGCACGGACACCTGTGGTCGCCCTCCTACTTCTCCGCGTCATGCGGCGGAGCACCACTGGCGATCGTCCGCCAGTACATCGAACAGCAACAACGTCCGCTCCAAAACGCACGTCAGAGCAGCCCTGAGACGCTTTCATCCCCGGCGTGAACGCCGGGGCATTCTGCAAAGAACCCGGTGATCACGTCGGAGCCCGCCTCCGGACGGCCTCCCGGATGGTCTCCCCGACGGGCTGCCGGACGGGCTTGCCGGAGGGGTGCTGACAGGCTGCCGGACGGGTTGCTGGATGTGCTGCTGGACGGGAGCGGGGCTGGAGAGCCCTCCCGGACGTCACGCCCCGGCCCCGTCCCCCCGCACCACCCACGGCAGCCACGCCCGTATCTCGAAG
The DNA here is from genome assembly GCF_042749375.1 of Streptomyces sp. NPDC059477. Lineage (NCBI taxonomy): Bacteria > Bacillati > Actinomycetota > Actinomycetes > Kitasatosporales > Streptomycetaceae > Streptomyces > Streptomyces sp. NPDC059477. The sequence continues at coordinate 118,808 of NZ_JBHYUG010000003.1, forward strand.
CCGCCCCCGCCGCCCTCCGCCCCGGGGCCGTGCTCCAGGCGCCCGCCCGCCAGTGTGGCCCGCTCGGTGAGGCCGATCAGGCCCTGTCCCGAGCCGGGGACGGGCGGGACCTCGCCCTCGGGGTCCGGATTGTGCACCTGGACGGTGAGCCCGGCACCGGGGCCGCCGTTGACGGTCACGGTGACCTCGGTGCCGGGCGCGTGCTTGCGGGCGTTGGTGAGGCCCTCCTGAACGATGCGGTAGGCGGTCCGGCCGACGGACGCGGGCACTGTGTCGGAGTCGGTGACCCGCTGGTGGAGATGGACCTTCGCGCCGGCCTCGCGGGACTCGGCGACCAGCGCGTCCAGCGCGGCGAGGGTGGGCTGGGGGCGGCCGGACTCGTCGGAGTCCCCGGCGCGCAGGACGCCGATGATCTCCCGCAGGTCCTGGAGCGCCTCATGGGCGCTCTCGCGGATGACACCGGCCGCGCGGGCGACCTCCGCGCGGGGCGCGTCGGGGCGGAACTCCAGCGCGCCCGCGTGCACGCTCAGCAGGGTGAGCCGGTGGGCGAGCACATCGTGCATCTCGCGGGCGATGGACTCCCGGGCCAGCCGCTGGGCCCGGTCGGCACGCAATTGCGCCTCGCTCTCGGCGTGCCGGGCGCGGTCGCGCAGGCTCAGCATCAGCTCGCGCTTGGACCGGGCGAGCCGCCCCCAGCTGATGACCCCGAGCACGAGCACCACGGAGAAGCCGACGGCCACCAGGTAGGGCATGTCGGGGTCGGGGCGCATCCAGTAGTACAGCGGGGCCTGGAGCAGGCCGATGCCGCCGATCCAGGCCACGTACCGGAAGGGCCGGTGCACGGCGACGGTGAACAGGGCGACGAGGGAGGCACCGCCGGCGGTGCTGGAGACGAGGCCGGCGACCAGCAGCGCGACCGCGAGGCCGACGGGCCAGCGGCGGCGCAGCCAGATGGCGGCACAGGCCAGCGCGCCGACGAGCTGGTCCAGCCCGGCGACCTGGGGCGAGAGGCCGTAGCTGCTCAGGTTGTCCGCTTCCAGCGCGCCGATGAAGGCGGCCATGAGGAACAGGGCGAAGTCGACGACCCAGTCCCGCGCGGTCCGGCGCGGGCGTCCCGACCTGCCCGAACGGGGGGCGTCCGGGTCCAGCTCGTGCACGACGGCGGACGGGAGCAGCCAGCGGCGCCCCTCGAACGAGTACACCGACGGCGGCTGTGCCGCTCCTTGAGTCTGACCCTTCACGGTCGACAAATCTACGCAGTACGGCGCCCCGGCACCGCCCCGCGCGGAAGATCCCCGACCAAAGTCGCGGGTCCCCGAGACTTTCGGCGCGCCCCGGGCGGCGCACGGCAGACTTCCGTCGCCCTGCTCCCGCCCGGCGGCCGATGCGCACGCCCCGGACCCGGCGGGAGGCTTGAGGCCATGAAGCGGTTGCTGGAGATTCTGGGATTGCTCGCCCTGGTGCAGGGCGTGCTGGCCCTGGTGCAGCGGTGCACCGGCTGGGGCGGCGGAGTGGTGCACCGGTTCCTCGACGGCTACGAGGTCTTCGGCGGCGTCGTGCTGATCGTCTTCGCGTTCGCGCTGTTCGCGGCGGCGGAGAGCCGAAAGTCCGGATGAGATGAGGGGGGACGGAGCGTGACACGAGGAGGCGTGGGTCACGGGTCGCGGGCGGCACCCGACAGGACACCCCTCGCTCCGCGGCGTTCGGTGGGGGGAGCCGCGGGGCGAGGGGTGCGGTGCACGGACGTTCAGATGTGCCGGAATCGGCCGATCGATCGCTCAGCAGTCGTAGTCGATCAGATCGAACGACGCGTAGTGGTCGGCGGTGTAGTAGTCCTCCTCGTGCTGCTCACCGGTGACGACCCGCTTCGCGCCGCGGGTGGAGGAGCCAGGGGTTTTGACGGTGTACTCGTGGTAGTAGCCGGTCGACTGGATGGGCAGCAGCCGCTCCCGGTTCTGGAAGACGGTGCCGTCCTGCGGGTACGGGAACGGGCCGCCCCGGGTGATCAGGTTGAGCGTGTCGTACGCCTGCGACGGCAGGTCGCTGTAGCAGATGCTGCCGTACGCGGTGGGGGCGGCGGTGGCGGTGTTCGCGCTCACCGTGCCACCGACGAGGAGCGCGGACAGCAGGGCTGCCGCGACGCCGAGGCGGGAGGTCCGTGGGGGGAATCTCATGCCCTCATGATGACGCGCGTAGACGATGGCATGTCAATGACAAGTCGGCGGAATCTCCCGTCATGTCCCATGAGTTCTCCCGGTGTTAACGAAGCGGGCCCGCGCTACGCGGCCTCGGGCAGCGGGAAGTCGCCGTACTCCGGGCGGCCCGCGCGCTCGTACGTCTGGATGGACACGCCCTTCGACGTGATCTGTCCGCCCCCGTGCCGGAAGGCGGTCGGCAGCCCGCCCGGCGCGAACAGCCGGCGGCCCGCGCCGAGGACGACCGGGAAGGTCAGCAGATGGATGGCGTCGACCAGATCCGCCGCGAGCAGGGACTGGGCGAGGGCCGCGCTGCCGTGCACCTGGAGTTCGCCCTCGGTGGACCCCTTCAGCTCGGTGACCTCCTTCGTGAGATCCCCGCCGATCACGGTGGTGCCGGACCACGCCGGGTCCTTGAGGGTCGCCGAGGCGACGTACTTCGGCAGGGCGTTCAGCGGACCCGCGACCGGGTCCTGCGGGTCGGTGACCCTCGGCCAGTACGCCGCGAAGATGTCGTACGTGCGGCGGCCCAGCAGGAACGCGCCGACACGGTCGAAGACGTGGGCGATGAACACGCCGAAGTCCTTGTCGGCGTACGGGACGGTCCAGCCGCCCTGGGTGAAGCCGTCGCGGGTGTCCTCCTGTGTGCCGCCGGGGGCCTGGTGGACGCCGTCGAGGCTGACGAATGCGGTGAGAACCAGCTTGCCCATGGAGTGCCTGCCTGTGAGGGGGAACGCGGTGTCCGTCCGCCGCCAGCGTGTGGGTGCCGTGCCGGTTGGGATGGAGGCATGACGAACGAATTCAATTCTCAGGACGTCCCGCGGAGCCACCCTCGGAACACGCCCCGGAACATCTCTCAGAGCGTCCCTCAGAACGCCGCTTCCGGCATGTCGCAGCCCGGTCGAGGCACCCTGGCGGGCAGAAAGGCGCTGGTCACCGGCGGCAGCCGGGGCATCGGCGCCGCCACCGCGCTACGGCTCGCCCGCGCGGGCGCCGACGTGGCGATCACGTACGTGAGCCGCGAGGACGCGGCCGAAGACGTCGTACGGGCCGTCGAGGCGCTCGGGCGGCGCGGGGTCGCCCTGCGGGCCGATTCCGGGGACCCGGCGGAGTCCGCCGGGGCGGTGGACCGCGCGGCCGAGGCGCTGGGCGGGATCGATGTGCTGGTGAACAACGTGGGCGTCGGGCTGCTCGGCCCCCTGGAGAGCCTGTCGCTCGGGGACGTGGAGCGGGTGCTCGCCGTGAATGTGCGCGGGGTGTTCCTGGCGTCGCAGGCCGCCGCCGCTCGGATGGGGCCGGGCGGGCGGATCATCACGATCGGTACGTGCATGACGCAGCGTGTGCCGGGCGCCGGCGGGACCCTCTACGCCATGAGCAAGTCGGCGCTGGTGGGGCTCACCAAGGCCCTGGCGCGCGAGTTGGGGGGACGCGGGATCACGGCGAACATCGTCCATCCCGGGCCGATCGACACGGAGATGAATCCGGCGGCGGGGCCGATCGGGGCGGGCCAGTCCGCGCTGACGGCGCTGGGGCGGTTCGGGTCGGCGGAGGAGGTGGCGGAGACGGTGGCCCATCTGGCGGGGGCCGCGTATGTGACGGGGGCGGAGTTCTCCGTGGACGGGGGGCATGCGGCGTAGGTGCGCCGGGGGCGTGCGGCGGGGACGCGGCAGGGGCATGCGCTGGGCACGGGGAAGAGACCAGCGAGGAGCTCCGTCCCCGTAGCCCCCTGTCCCCCGTACCCCCTGTCCCCGCGTCGGACGGCCGCTCTCCTCAGCCGGCCCCCAACTCCCGATGCCGTGCCGCCAGGCGCTTCGCGCCCTCCGGGGTCAGCGAGCCGTGCAGGCGCAGGCGGGAGATGCCGCCGTCCGGGTAGATGTCGAGGCGGGCGTGGGTGGCGGCGGGGGCCGGGGTGGGCAGGGTGAAGCGGTGGTTGGTGTCGGGCTGGAGGCGGGTGCGCGGGAGGATCAGCCGCCAGTCGCGGTCGTCACCGTCCTGGTCGTTCTGGCCGTTCTGGCCGTCCTGGTCGTTCTGGCCGTTCTCGCCGTCCCGCACGGACAGCGACGCCCAGCCCGCGCTGTTGCCCTTGAGGTAGGCGGTGTCGATCTCGATGGCGCGGATCTCGCACTGGGCGGCGAGACGGTAGCGGATCCAGTCGTTGCCCTGGTCGCGGCGGCGGCGGGTCTCCCAGCCGTCGTCCATCTTGCGGGAGCGACCTGGCTGGATGGTGTGGGTGGCCGGTGAGTAGAAGCGGTCCGAGGCGTCCTCGGCCTGACCGCCGTTCTCCAGTGCCACCACGTCGAAGGTGGCCAGCGCCGCCAGCCAGGCCGGATCGGGGACGACCTCGCCGTGCACCCGCAGCCGGGCGATGCCCCCGTCGGGGTGCTGATGCACCCTCAGGTGGGTGAAGCGCTGCCGTGGCGCCACCGCGAAGCCGTTCGCCGCGTGGCCGCCGACCGGGGTGCGCGGCACCAGCGTCGTCCACTGCACGTCGGCCGCGAGAAGGTCCTCGGGGGACGGGGAGCCGGGCAGCGAGGTGCCCTCGATCGACACCGATTGGGGATAGTTGCCGCGGAAGTGGGCCGTGTCGACGACGATCCCGTGGATCACCCCCGGCGCGCCGAGCCGGATCAGCGCCCAGTCGTGGTCGTCCGGGGCGGGCCAGGGGTGCTCGGCGGACACCCCGCGGCGGCGCCTGGTCTCCCAGCCGTCCATGACCTTGCCCTTGTGGCCGAAGTGCTCGGGGTCGAACACGGCCCGCTCCGGCACCAGCAGATTCTCGCGCTGGGCGAAGAACTCGTCGTTGGCGGCGATGACCCCGGCACCCAGCCGACGATCGGCGAGGTCGGCGTACGAGGTGAAGGGGAAGTCGGCGGTGCGGTAGTCCGCGTACGGGTCACCGCCGCCGTAGGGTTGCGCGTCGCCGGTGAAACTGGGGGTCGCCGTCACGGTGATCGTGTCTTCCTCTCGGGGTCGATGGGTGGGGTTCGGCAGGGGTCGGGGTCGGCAGGCTTCCCCTGGGGTCGGTCAGCCGGTGGGCCGGGCCGATCAGCCGGTGGGCCAGGCCGATCAGCCAGCGGCCCAGGGCCCGTCGGACCAGTGACCCGGGGCCCGTCAGCCAGGGGGCCGGATCAGCAGCCGCCCCCTCGGCCCGGTGAACTCGCCGTCCGCGAAGACGCGTTCACCGCGCAGCCACGTGGACCTCACCACGCCGTACAGCGTCCGGCCCGCATAGGCGGTGACCCGGTTACGGTGCTGGAGGGCCGCCGGGTCCACGGTGAACGTCTGCTCGGGCGCGAGGACCGCGAAGTCGGCGTCGCGGCCGGGGGCGATGGCGCCCTTGCGGGCGTCGAGGCCGACCAGGGCGGCGGTGCGGGCGGACATCCAGCGGGCCACGTCCGCCAGGGTGTGGCCCCGGCTCCGGGCCGCCGTCCAGACCGCGGGCAGGCTCAGCTGGAGGCCGGAGATGCCGCCCCACGCGGTGGCGAAGTCGGCGGTCTTCAGGTCGGCGGTCGACGGGGAGTGGTCGGTGACCACACAGTCGATGGTGCCGTCCGCCAGCGCCTGCCACAGCAGATCCTGGTTGGCCGCCTCGCGGATGGGTGGGCAGCATTTGAACTCGCTGGCCCCGTCCGGCACTTCCTCCGCCGTCAGGGTCAGATAGTGCGGACAGGTCTCCGCGGTCACCCGCACGCCCTCGGCCCGGGCCGCCGCGATCAGCGGCAGCGCGTCCGAGGAGGACAGATGGAGGATGTGCACGCGCGCGTGCAGGCGTTTCGCGCGGTCCAGGAGGACCGCGATCGCCGTGTCCTCGGCGTCGCGCGGGCGGCTGGCCAGGAAGTCGGCGTACCGGGGGCCGCCCTGCTGCGGGGCCGCCGCCAGCCGGTGCGGGTCCTCGGCGTGCACGATGAGCAGAGCGCCGAGACCGGCCGTCTCCGCCATGGACCGGGTCAGTTCGTCCGGGCCGAGGTGCGGGAACTCGTCGACGCCCGAAGGCGACAGGAACGCCTTGAAACCGAAGACCCCGGCGTCGTGCAGCGGGCGTAGATCCTTGACGTTGCCGGGCAGCGCGCCGCCCCAGAAACCGACGTCCGTGTGCGCCTTGCCGACGGCCGCCTCCCGCTTCACCCGCAGGTTCTCGACCGTGGTGGTCGGCGGGAGGGAGTTGAGCGGCATGTCGACGAGGGTGGTGATGCCGCCGGCCGCCGCCGCGCGGGTCGCCGTCCAGAAGCCCTCCCACTCGGTGCGTCCGGGGTCGTTCACATGCACATGGGTGTCCACCAGACCGGGCAGCAGCACGTCATCGCCGAGATCCTCGATCCGGGGCGCCGAGAGCGGGGCATCGTGGGGCAGCGGGGCATCGTGGGACAGCGGGGCGCCATGGGACAGCGGAGCGTCGTAGGGCAGTACGGCGGTGATCGTGCCGCCCGTGACCGCGACCGTCGCGGGGCGCGTCCCCTCGGGCGTGACGACGCGCGTGGAGCGCAGCAGCAGTTCGGCGGTCGAGCGCGGCAGTTCGGCGTCGGACACCCAAACCCCTCTCCATTCAACGTTTTGTTGAATCTGCTGCTGGAGTCTTCACTCCCGCCGAAGCCCCGTCAAGAGGCACACTTCTCCACAGTGCACCCTCGGACCACCCCTGGACGTTTCCGCAAGGCGGAATTACACTTCCGGCAAGCAGAACCGGGCTGCGCATCCGCGGGCAGTCGACAGGACCGCCGGGTAGGCTGCTGCCTTTCCTGCCCGCCCCGAAAGGAACGCGCCGTGCCGTCGTCCAGCGCCACCGACTCCGCCAGGTCCACCCCCAGTGGCGGCGTCCAGTCCCTTGAGCGCGCCTTCGACCTGCTGGAGCGGATGGCGGACGCGGGCGGCGAGGTCGGCCTGAGCGAGCTGTCCGCGAGCAGCGGACTGCCGCTGCCCACCATCCACCGTCTGATGCGCACGCTGGTGGCCTGCGGATACGTACGGCAGCAGCCCAACCGGCGGTACGCCCTCGGCCCGCGCCTGATCCGCCTGGGCGAATCGGCGTCCCGGCTGCTCGGCACCTGGGCCCGCCCCTATCTCGCCCGGCTGGTCGAGGAGACCGGCGAGACGGCGAACATGGCGCTGCTCGACGGCGACGAGATCGTGTACGTGGCGCAGGTGCCGTCCAAGCACTCCATGCGGATGTTCACCGAGGTGGGCCGCCGGGTGCTGCCGCACTCCACGGGCGTCGGCAAGGCCCTGCTGGCCGGTTTCCCGCCGGAGGAGGTGCGCGCGCTGCTCGCCCGTACGGGCATGCCGGCCGCGACGGACAAGACCATCACGACGGCGGACGGGTTCCTGGCGGCCCTGGAGGACGTACGCCGGGCGGGTTACGCCATCGACGACAATGAGCAGGAGATCGGCGTGCGCTGTCTCGCCGTGTCCGTGCCGGACTCGCCCACCGCCGCGGCGATCTCCATCTCCGGGCCCGCCGGGCGGGTCACCGAGGACGCGACCGAGCGGATCGTGCCGGTGCTCCAGCAGACCGCCCTGGAACTGTCCCAGGCCCTGGCCAGCTCGGGCAGTTCGGGCAGCTCAGGCATCTGACGCCACCGCAACCCCCGGACACCCCCACGCCCCCTCCGGCGCTCCCCCTCACTCCCCCGTGCTCATACCCTCGGCGTCCCCCCGAACAGCTCCACCGCCGCCCTGACCTGCCCCAGCGCCCTCGACAACGCGCTCACCGAGCCGATCGCCCCCGCGATCAGCAGCAGCGAGCGGTGGAGTCGTGCGGGCTCGGGAGGCCCATGGGTGAGCATCGCCGCCAGTGCGGCGAGTTCGTCCTCGGCGATCGTCCGGTCGGGGAACTCGGCCGGAAGCGCGGCCAGTTCACGGCGCAGCCGGGACACCGCCGTCCCCAGCTCCGCCGCCCTGGGATCCACACCACTGCCCGAAACGCCACTGCTCGACACGCCACTGCCGGACACGCCACGGCCCGACACACCGCCGCCTGACACACCACTGCCTGCCGCAGGCATCTGCCCCAAGCTGTTGAACACAGTTCTCCCCCTGCGCACGCACCCGTGCGCTGCCCCTTCGTGTTCCCGCCCTGTCGCCCTGCCGCCCCGTCGCCCGCCGACGGTGACCGGCACCGGGCGAACGCGGTCAGTAAACGCCACCCGGCGCGGGGCGCGCCACCACGCAGGCCGAAATTCAGTCCGCCGTGCGCGCCCCCGGCGCCCGCCGGAACGCCCGGTTGACGCCCCGCGCGCGCCCCGCGCCCCCGGGGCGGGTAAGCAGGACCCATGACGGATCATCACGGGCTCCCGGTCGCCGGTCTGCTGCTCGCCGCCGGAGGCGGCCGGCGGCTGGGCGGACGCCCCAAGGCACTGCTCCGGCACCGAGGACGGCCGCTCGTCGAACACGCGGTGCGCGTACTGCGTACGGCCGGCTGCGACCGTGTCCATGTCGTCCTGGGCGCGCGGGCGGCTGCCGTACGCGAGCAAGCCCGGCTCGATGGATGTGTGCTGGTGGACAACCCCGCGTGGGAGCGCGGCATGGGCTCCTCGTTGCGCGCGGGGCTCGCGTCGCTGGACGGGACCGGTGCGGGCGCCGCGCTGGTCCTCCTGGTCGACCAGCCCGGTATCGGGCCGGAGGCGGCCGGCCGGGTGCTCGGGGCGTACACGGGCACCGGCTCGCTCGTCTCGGCCGCCTACGACGGCGTACGCGGGCATCCGGTGCTGTTCGGGTCCGAGCGCTGGGCCGGGGTCGCGGCGAGCGCGACCGGGGACCGCGGGGCGCGGGCCTATCTCCAGGAGCACGCGGGGGAGATCACGCTCGTGGAGGTGGGGGACGTGGCCCGCGCGTACGACATCGACACGGAGGCCGACCTTGGCCTGTTGGAGGAGTGACCCGCCTGGAGGAGTGATCGCCGCCTGGAGCAATGACACCTGGAGTGAGCGGCGTGGCACCCAGCGCCATCTTGGCTCGAACCCGTGATTCTCGACATCGACAGACCGTTGAACTTCCACCATGAGGAAACTAGTATCCACTGTTCAGAAGCGCCCGGCGGTTCGTCCGGGCGTCCGTCGCCCTGTTTGCCTGCATGGGCACGCGGTGCCAGGGGGTGTGCCGGCACCGCACAGGGTTCGCCGAAGTAGCTCGCTGAAGTAGCTCGCTGAAGGAAGTGACAGATCATGTCCGCACCAGCGCCGTCTCCGCTCGCCATCGTCGACGCCGAGCCCCTGCCCCGGCAGGAGGAGGTCCTCACCGACGCGGCGCTCGCCTTCGTGGCCGAGCTGCACCGCCGGTTCACGCCCCGGCGCGGTGAACTCCTGGCCCGCCGGGCCGAGCGCCGCGCCGAGATCGCCCGCACCTCGACCCTCGACTTCCTGCCGGAGACCGCCGCGATCCGCGAGGACCCCGACTGGCGGGTGGCACCCGCCCCGGCCGCGCTGAACGACCGCCGGGTGGAGATCACCGGCCCCACCGACCGCAAGATGACCATCAACGCCCTCAACTCGGGCGCCCGGGTCTGGCTCGCGGACTTCGAGGACGCCTCCGCGCCGACCTGGGAGAACGTGGTCCTGGGCCAGGTCAATCTGCGGGACGCCTACACCCGGAACATCGACTTCACCGACGCGGGCTCCGGCAAGTCGTACGCGCTCAGGGCGGACGCGGAACTGGCCACCGTCGTGATGCGCCCGCGCGGCTGGCATCTGGACGAGCGCCATCTCACCGACGCCGACGGCACCCCCGTCCCCGGCGCGCTGGTGGACTTCGGCCTGTACTTCTTCCACAACGCCCAGCGGCTGATCGACCTCGGCAAGGGCCCGTACTTCTACCTCCCGAAGACCGAATCGCATCTGGAGGCCCGCCTCTGGAACGACGTGTTCGTCTTCGCGCAGGACTACGTCGGCATCCCGCGGGGCACGGTCCGCGCCACCGTCCTGATCGAGACGATCACGGCGGCGTACGAGATGGAGGAGATCCTCTACGAGCTGCGCGACCACGCCTCCGGGCTGAACGCGGGCCGCTGGGACTACCTCTTCTCCATCATCAAGAACTTCCGTGACGGCGGCCCCAGGTTCGTGCTGCCGGACCGCAACGCGGTGACGATGACCGCCCCGTTCATGCGCGCCTACACCGAACTCCTGGTCCGTACCTGTCACAAGCGCGGGGCGCACGCGATCGGCGGCATGGCGGCGTTCATCCCCTCGCGCCGGGACGCCGACGTCAACAAGGTGGCCTTCGAGAAGGTCCGCGCCGACAAGGACCGTGAGGCCGGGGACGGCTTCGACGGCTCCTGGGTGGCCCACCCCGACCTGGTGCCGATCGCCATGGAGTCCTTCGACAAGGTTCTCGGCGACCGGCCGAACCAGAAGGACCGGCTCCGCGAGGATGTCGACGTCAAGGCGGCCGACCTGATCGCCATCGACTCGCTCACCGCCAAGCCGACCTACGCGGGCCTGGTCAACGCGGTGCAGGTCGGTATCCGTTACATCGAGGCGTGGCTGCGCGGCCTGGGCGCGGTCGCCATCTTCAACCTCATGGAGGACGCGGCCACCGCCGAGATCTCGCGCTCGCAGATCTGGCAGTGGACCAACGCGGGCGTCGTCCTCGACACCGGCGAGAAGGTCACCGCCGAGCTGGCCCGCAGGGTCGCCGCCGAGGATCTGGCCGCCATCCGCGCGGAGATCGGCGAGGAGGCGTTCGCCGCCGGTCACTGGCAGCAGGCCCATGACCTGCTGCTGACCGTGTCCCTGGACGAGGACTACGCCGACTTCCTGACCCTGCCGGCGTACGAGCAGCTCAGGGGCTGAACGCCCTGGCCGGCCTCATGGGCCGGCCGATGGGCCGGGCCACCCCTCGCCGGCTCACCCCCCACCCGCTCTGTCCGAGTGCCCCAGGGAACGCCCCGGGGCCACCCGGTCACGCACCAGTCTCTTCACCGCCGTGGGCTCGGGGAACCCCTGCTCACGGCGGTCCCACACCACCTCATCGGCCACCCGGACCACGAACACCCCGCCGGTGCCGGGCTTGAGCGCCAGCTCGGTCAGCTCGGTCTCGAAGGTCGTGAGCAGTTCCTGTGCCAGCCAGGCGGCGCGCGGCAGCCAGCGGCACTGGGTGCAGTACTCGATCTCCACACGGCTCATCGCGGACGCACCGCCCCTTTCTCTCCCTCATCGGCCGACGGTTCAGCCGATGTTTCCGTCGGTGGTTCCCCGTGCAGATCGGGAACCCGTTTCAGCCACTGCGGGCGCCCCCGCTGGGTCCGCGCGGCCCGCTGGACCTCTTCGGCGGCGATCTCCTCCCGGGTCGGGAAGCCGGTGGGCAGCCACTGCGCGGAGGCCCGCACGCGCGCGTGCAGAAAGGCGACGTACGCCTCCCTGGCCGCGTCCGGCGTCGCGAACCCCGGCTCGTCCGCCAGCCAGCCGTCCGGCACCTCGGCGACGATCCGGCGCAACAACTCCTCGGTCACCTTCGGCGCCAGCTCGGCGTCGGCGGCCCGCAGGTCCGGGGCGTAGTGACCGAGGGCGTGATGCCGGAAGTCGTACCGCTTGGCGGGGTCGGTGCCGTCCCAGCGGTGGTGGAAGACCAGGGCCGCGCCATGGTCGATCAGCCACAGCCGCGGCGGTACGGTGCCGAGGGTGGGCCAGATCATCAGGTTGGAGCTGTGGATCGTACGGTCCACGTTCACGGTGAGCGCGTCCAGCCAGACGATCCGGCCCGCTTCCCGCGACCCGACCCGAAACGTCTCGGCCACCTCGGGGGTGAAGTCCCGGGCGCCCGGCAGAAAGTCCATGCCGAGATTGACGCCCGCGCTGGCGCGATGCAGCTGCCGCACCTCATGGTGGGCCTCGTGCGCGGCGATCGCCGGATCGAAGAGCACCAGCACCAGCTCGGGAAACCGCAGCCCGAGCGCCCGCGCCAGCTCCCCGACGATCACCTCGGCGACCAGCGCCTTGCGCCCCTGCGCGGAGCCGGTGAACTTCACGACATAGGTACCGAGGTCATCGGCCTCGACAACGCCGGGGACGGAGCCGCCGGAGCGCAGGGGTTCGATATAGCGGGTGGCAGTGACCTCTCTCAGCATTTCCCCAGGCTATACGGGCTTCCGCCATGGCCCCGGTCGAGCGGAGTCCCGGCGGCAGCCGGCCTGAGTGCCTCCTGGTTCCTCGTCAGGAGGCACTCACGCCATGGCTCAGGTTCCTACGGCACCCCGTCGGGCGTGCCGGAGCCGGCAGCGGCGCGCGCCCCGGAACAGCAGGCCGACGACCAACGTGTTGAGGAAGGCGGCCATGACGGCGGAGAGGACCGAGAGGACGGCGATCACACCGTCATCGCTGATTCCGAGAGCGTCGACCGCGGGTGCCAGAACAGCGCTCGCGATGCCCACCACGGCGAACAGCACCGGCGAGAGCACCACGCTGGTCGGCAGCGTGAGGACGATGGGGGCAGCGGAGAGAGCGCTGAAGCCGTCGGGGTCGGCCAGCACGCTGGCGAGGGCCACCGCGCCTACGGCCGAGATGTAGGCGAGGCGTAGCTGGTTCTTTTTCTGCAATTTCTTCTTCCCTTGATACGGAGGGTATTCAGAACGTGTTCAGAACTTGGTACTGACGACCTTCTTCAGGTTCGCTCCGAGTTTCCTCCAGTAGTAGTAGGCGGCGGCCGAGTTAATCCCCGAGGGAAGAAGCCACGAGATCCCGCCGGTGTGACCTCGGATCTCCAGTTTCATGGTGCCGCTCTTCTTGTAGAGGTCGAAACCTATCCAGCCGCCCGGGTAGTCCGGGTGCCCGGCACGTGCTCCCAGCTGTAGGTAGCTCTTGCCGATGCTGTTGACCTTCAGCGGGAAGTACATGACGTTGTAGGGCCAGAGTGTGAACTTCTGGCCTTCCTTCGTGATTTTGCTGGGGCGGCCGGGGATCGGGAAGATCGCGCTGAAGTGGTTCTTCCAGTACGTGAAGACCTTACTTGCGGTCGCTGTGGTCTTGCCCAGGCTGTAGTACTGGTAGTAGTCGCCGAGGCCGCTCACGTCCCGGCAGTTGACTCCGTCGCCGCTGCAGTAGACGTAGGCGTTGGCGCCGCCGTTGTACTGGGGGTCCCGCTGGAGGAAGCGGTCGGTCTGCGCGTCGTAGAGCCGGGCGCCCATGAGGTAGTAGCCGGCCAGGCCGTCCGTGGTGAGCTGGAGGCTGCCCAGCCACCCGTAGGTGCTCGACACCGTGCCGTCGAGGCTGTTCCCGTACTCGTCGTACTGCTGGACCGTGGGCGCCAGCGAGGTGTCCAGCGGCAGGAGAACCGAGCTGTCGCCGTGGAGGTTGGTGAGCTGGAGGACGACGTCCCCGGTCGCGGTGGTGAGCGCCGCCATGTCGCCGAGGATGTCGGAGACACTGCGCTCGACGGTCCCGTCGTCCGTGGCGGTCCACAGGACGTCCTGGCCACCGGCCCCGTAGTGGTTGGTGAGCGAGGCGCTCGCGGTCCAGGTGCCGGCCGCGTCCCGGGTGGAATCGGTCCGGGTGCTCGGGCGCCCGGACGGGTCGAGGCTCCAGGTACGGCGCTCGGTCCCGGAAGTCTCGGTGTGGACGGTGTCGGTGGAGTAGTAGGTGAGAGTGGCGTCGCCTTCGGTGGTGAGCCTGCCGAACGCGTCGTAGGCCCGGCCGCCGCTCACGAGCCGGTCGGCCGTGTCGTAGGTCAGTGACTGGGTGTCCACGACGGCGTCGCCCGTGCCCGTGTCGCAGTCGTCCTCAGTGGTGATCCGCTGGGTGCGGTTGCTGTTGGCGTCGAACGCGTAGTCGCGGGCGGTGCAGCCCGCCGCGGTTTCGTCGGTCGCGCGAACGAGCCGGTCCAGGGAGTCGTAGGCGTACTGGGAGGTGAGAGTGCCCCCGTCGGACTGGCGGTGTTCGGCGACCTGCCCGCTGATGGTGTATCCGGCCGTGTCGGACAGCACCAGGGTGCCGTCGGAGGTGCGGTACGCACGGCCGATCTCATTGCCGACCGGGTCCGTGCTCACCTCAAGGGTCAGACCTCCCGGAAGGGTCTCGCTGCGCAGGGTCCCGTCGGCGTCGTAGGTCGCGGTGAAGTCACCGGCCACCGAATCGTGCAGGGACGTCAATTGTCCGATGGAGTTGTAGCCGTAGGTGGTGGTGGACGGAGCCGAGTCGGTGATCGAGACGACCGCGTCGAGCCGGTTGTAGGTCGTCGTGGTGGTGTTTCCGGCTCCGTCGTCGTAGGAGACCGCTCGGCCGAGTGCGTCGTAGCCGTACGAGATGGTCCGGCCGCCGGCGCTCTGGGTGGCGGTCTGCCCGGTGGCCTCGTCGTAGGTCGTGGTCTGGTCGGCGACCGCCGCGCCGACACCGCCGGAGACCGACGTCTTGACCGTGCGCCCCGCAGAGTCGTAGGTGAACGTCGTGGTGCGGGTCGTGCCTCCCGCGCTCTCCGCGGTGCTCTTGACTCCCCCCCAGCGGTTGTACGCGTACACGGTGGCAGGCAGCTGTGCGGGGTTGGCGCCGCCTCCGGTAATGTCGGCGGCGGGTGCGGTTCGGCAGAGCTGCCCGGCCCACTCCGGGCGGTTGGCGCAGGTGCCGGTGCCACTGGCGGTGTAGTAGGTATAGGTCACGGTGCCCGCGTCGGTACCGCTGGAGCCTGCCGTGCGCGTGGTGGCGATCCGCCCGGCGGAGTCGTAGGTCGTCGCGTCGGGGAGATCCGAGCCCTCCTGTGTGCTGGTGGTCTCCTCGCCCGTGCTCCAGTCGTACGCGGTGGTGCGGGTGACGGTGTCGGCGTCGGACGGGTAGCCGTCGACGTAGGCGCCGGCGGTGGTCGAAGTCAGGAGTCCGGAGACCGCGGCGTCAGCCGGTCTGCCCTCGTCGTAGGCGTTGACCGTGTGCTGACGCGCGAGCTGGAGGCTGCCCGCGGCGAGCGTGGCGTCGGCCGTGTCGCCTTCCAGCGCGTTCTCCAGCTGGACCCAGTGGACGGGTCCCTTCTCGTCCAGGAGGCGCTGCCCGTCCGCGCTGTACGTCATGACGCTCGACAGCTGTCTGGCCCGGTCGCGGGTGGAGAGCTGTGCCAGACCGAGTGACTGGAGCTGGGCGTTACCGGGGTCGGCGAGGGCCAGCTCCCGGTTGGCCGCAGTCAGGGCGGCGACGGTGTTCCCGTACACGTCGTAGTCCGTGGCGGTGAGAGCACCTCCCGGCAGGGCGGTGTTGGTCTCCTGTCCGTCGGCGTCGATGTAGGTGATCGCGGCCTTGGCGTAGGAGGCCGGGCCGAGGTCCGCCCCCGTGTGGGAGGCGGGAACGCTGTCAGCCGTGAAGACCGCCGCGGCGTCCGAGGGCGCTTCCGCCTGCCCCCACGCGGCTACCGTGCCGGAGTCCATCTGATTGGGGGCCGACGTTCCGGAGAGCGGCACGTCATAGACGACGGACGTCGTGGCCGTGCCGTCCGTGGTGGTCGTGGAACCCTCGGCCAGCGTCGGCCTCGACGCGGAGAGCAGCATGCCCTCCCCGGCCGTCAGCGCGGAACCGGCTTCGCCGTAGGTGAAGGACCACGGCAGGTCCCCGGGCGAGGTCAGGGTCGCGAGCAGGCCCGAATCGTCATAGGTGTACTCCGTCTTGAGCGGTGGGCTGATCCGAGGGTCCCAGACCTCCCGCAGGCGGCCCGTCGAGCCGTAGGCGTAGCGGACGACGGTCTCCGCGGTCGCCGCACTCGCCCCGGGCTCCGTCGCCCACAGCTTGATGGACATGACCTGGCCCGCGAAGTCACCGGGTGTTCCGGCGGTGGCCGTGGTGGAGCCGGCGTAGACGAACTCCAGGACCCGGCAGCCCAGGGTGGCCGGGGCAGTCGCGCAGACCGACGCGGAGACGGCGGTGGTCGGGGAGATCACATACTTCGGCCGGACCAGGCTCTCCCCGCCGGAGGTGACCGTTTCCGAGGTGACGGTGACGGTGGAGTTGTCGACGGCGCTGGCGCTGGAGGACACCACCCAGGTGTTGCTGCCGCTGTCGATGCGGGTGAAGACGATGATGTTGCCGTCCAGGTCGGTCAGGGTGAACGTGGCTCCCGACACGGTGCCGGACAGGGTCAGGCCCAGGTCCTGGACCTGTGGCTGCCAGCCGCTCGCGGTCGCCGTGAACGCCGTCGAGGACCCGTCCGAGCCGAGGAGTTCGACCGAGGAGGCGGAGGTCTTGCGCAGCTGGATGTAGTCGGATCCGGAGGTGTCCGCGATGAGCGAGGATGTCCATCCGGGGCCGAAGATCTCGGCCAGCCCCTCGGTGGCGGTGGTGTTGGCCCGCGACGAGAGGGACCTCTCCACGATGGCGTCGAAAGCCGATGTGTCCTGGGCGGAGACGGTGAAGTTGCCCGTCAGGAGGTTCACGCTCCCCGGGCCCACCGACGCGTTGGCGGCGTCGCTCGCATCGCGGTCGAGGGTGACCCCGACACTCTGCGAGTGGCCGGTGGTCGTGCCGTCGGTGAAGACGGCACGCAGGTCGATGACCCCGTCCTCGTCGAGGCTGCCGACAGCGTTCCATACGAGGGTGGGGGTGACCCCGCCGGTCACGGTGGCCGGCCATGCGGCGAGCGGGTCACCATCGTCGGTGACGTCGGACGCCGGGACGTTCTTCCAGGTGTCGGTGTCGCCGCGCCGGTACTGCCAGGTGACGCCGGTGTAGCTGGTGAGCCCCTTGGCGGCCAGTTTGAGGCGGCGGGCGGTGAGAGCGCCGTCGGACGGGGAAAGGATGGCCGCACCGTCGGCGCCGACGCCGAAGCTGTAGGCGGTGGTGGCGGTGGACAGGTTGCCGCCGGAGTCGACGGTGCGGGCGTAGAGGGTGTGCCAGCCGTCGTCGGGGCCGATGCTCACGGTGAGGGCGTCGCCGCCATTGCCGTCAGTGGTGTCCAGCTTCCGGTTCGGCACCGAGGGGTCGTCCAGGCCCCAGTGGTAGCCGGCGCCGTCGGCGGAGGAGGTGTCGAGGGTGCAGGTGTCGGCGTCGTCCGCTTTCGCCGTCCAGGCGTTCGCGTCGTAGGTGCCGCAGGTGATGGTCGGCGCGGCCGGCTTGGCGGTGTTCATCACGAACGTGGTGTAGCCGGACCAGGAGCCGTAGACGCTTCCGTCGTAGGCGCGCACCCGGTAGCGCAGGTGTACGCCGGCCGGGAAGGCGCTCGCCGAGGGGATGGCGAGGCTCGCGGTGGAGCCGGAGGCCACCGACGCCGAGCTGCCGGTGTAGGTGTAGGTGGTGTCCGCGTACGCGGGGTCCGCCGTGATCTCGAACTGGGCCTTGGTGTTCGCCCCGTCCGGGTCGGTGACCTTCGCCGACAGCGTGGGGGTGAGCGAGGTGACGTACCGCTTGCCGCTGTAGGCGTTGACCTGCGACGGTGAGATCGCCGCCGCGCTGGGCACGGACGGGTAGGAGTTGTACGTCACCGTCAGGTGCGGCTCCAGCGAGTTGTCGCCGGAGGCGTAGTTGGCCGAGTGGAACCGCCGCCAGGTCAGCGAGTCCGTCTCACTGACACCGCGGATGACCAGGCCGTAGTTGGGCGCCGACCCGTCGGCCCACGCCGTCACGATGTCGTCGATGTCGAAGTTCATCGCGCCGGCCGGGCAGGCGGAGGAGTAGCCCTTGGCCGCGGTGTTGATCACCTGGTCGGCGGTGGCCGCGTTCGGCTTGGTGCTCCAGGTGATCGTGGACGAGTTCCAGTCGTCGAGGACCCTTCGAACCAGCGTGCCGGAGCCCTCGGTGCAGGAGGACGACCAGAACGAGTACAGGGAAAGGTTGGTGTCGGTGATGGCCTTGCCCTTGAAGGCAGAGGTGTCGAACTTCAGGTACGAGCGCGCGATGGTCGAACCGCCGTTGTAGGTGCCGGACTTCAGCTCGGTCGAGGAGACCTGCGAGTCGGTGTAGTCCGGGGTCTGCACCCAGGTGTCCGTGGTCACCGCGAGGGTGGAGGTCGGATCGACGGTGACCGGGTAGGTCAGATCCTGGTCGAAGAAGCCGCTGTCGGGTGTGAGGACCAGGGTCTGTGAACCGTCCGCGGCGGTCTCCACCGATGTCGCCACGCTCGCGTGGTACTGGGGTTCACCGGATGTGTCGTCCTTGGAGGAGTCCCACATCATCGGGGCCGGCGCCTCGGCGACCAGCTTTCCACCGTCGTCCTTCAGCAGCAGGTGGCCGGAGTCGGCCGTCGACAGCGTCAGCCCGTCCAGGTTCAGCGGGATGCGGTACTCGGGGGCCTCGTCGGGGGCCGAGTCCAGTTCGATGGTCTGGCTGAAGCCCTGCGCGAGCGCGGTCACGGTCAGCGTCCGGCCGTCGCCCAGGTCGTAGGAAGCGGTGTCGTCCTTCACCGTCGGGGTGGGCAGCTGCGACTCCCAGCCCAGACCGAACGACTTGCCGTTCTCGGCCACCGAGGCCAGCGCGGTGTCACCGCCGTCGGACACCGCGATGTCGGCAGCCGCCACCTGCGGCTCCAGCGACCCGCCCGTGTCCGACAACGACGTGTCGATGTCCTTCCAAGTGCCTTCGACCTGCTGCCGGATCGGGCCGGCGTACGTCGATGTCTCCAGTTGCCCCGAGGGCAGCGCGTACGTCGTCGATGTCTCCGTCCGCTCCGACAGCACCTCGATCTTGCGGTCCTGCAACCGGGCCATCAGCAACGCGTCGGCCACCGAGTCCGCCGACGAAGCGGTGGACGCCGCGTCCGCCACGGTAGTGGTGGTGTCTGTTCCGGAGCCGGCGGCTAAGGCGGTACTCGTCTCCAGGGATACGAACGCCGTCTCCGCCACGAGAAGGGCGGCCACCGTGAGGGCCGTATGTCTCCATGAGATCCCGGATCTGACTGCCCGTCTCTCCGAGCCCGGGAAGTGCCTTCTCCCCCTGCGTCTCATCAACAGCTCCAAGTGCCGGTGAGTGGCACCCTGTGTGCCACCGCATGGGGAGCCAACATGAGAGAGCTGTGAGGGAATTCGCCGAACAGCAAGGAGATCTCTTCACGAAACACTCACACTCCACAGAGGTGACCTTGCCGATCACCCACTTCCATGATCTACACCTCCCGAACATGTGAGTCTCCTATGTCAACAAACACACCAAGGGCGGAAAAAGCCTGGGATTTCCGCCATGGGCATGCCAGGACACCATCCCGACGAAGAGTTACTGAAACGTTACCTTGCAATGAGGGACCTCCCCTCTCAATGTCAAGGGACCTTAAAATCCCCGGAGTTGGTCTAGCCCACTCCCGGGTCGCCCGTCAGGGGCGGGAGGGCGGCGCGGCGAGAAGTGCGCGCTATTGGTGTAGTCCAATCCCGCACGGCGCTCATTGACGTGCGTACGACAACTGGTTTCTCTGGTCGGCACTGGTCAGCACTGCCCCAGCACACGTGTCCGATGCCGGCTCCGGCGTCTCGGACAGGTGCGCGTCATGCGACCGTCCCGTCATCGGGCGTCGCCGCACGGACACGCGACGCGGGATCCCGTCCCGCCTCCCTACCTCAAGGAGAGCCGTGTTCAGCAGATCCGGATCCAGAGCCCAAGCCAGAACCAGAGCCAGAACCAGAGCCACAGCCATCAGATTCCTGGCACCACCGAGGCGGCGGCTGCTCGCCGCGCTCACCGCACTCGTCCTCGCCCTGGGCGGGCTCATCGGCGTCGCCACGCCGTCCCAGGCGGCGGGCGCCCTGACCGCCTCGTTCACCAGTTCCGACAACGGCCCCTGGTGGCGGGGGACGCTCGTCGTCCGCAACAACAGCGCCGCGCCGGTCACCGGCTGGACCCTGGAGTTCGACCTCCCCGCCGGGGTCACCATCAGCCAGCACTACAACGGGACCGCGACCGTGAACGGCTCCCATGTCACCGTCACCAACGCCCACTACAACGCCACCGTCCCGGCGTACGGCAGCACCGAGCCGTACAGCTACTGGTTCGTCGCCACCGGTCCCATCACCGCGCCGACCGGCTGTCTGATCAACGGTGACAAGTGCGACGGCAGCCCCGCCGTACCCCCCGCCGCACCGACCGGGGTGGCCGTCACCGGCACCACGGCCCGGACGGTGAGCCTGAAGTGGAACGCCTCCACCCGAGGTGACTTCCCCGTGGCCGGGTACGAGGTGCTGCGCGGCGACACCGTCGTGGCGGCCACCGCCACCACCTCCGCCACCGTGAACAACCTGACCCCGGCGACCGGCTACAGCTTCACCGTCCGCGCCAAGGACACCCGGGGCAACCTCGGCACGCCGAGCGCGCCCATCACCGCCACCACCGTGGACCCGGCGACCGACCCCGTCCCGCCCACCGCCCCCGGCAGCCTGCGCTCCACCGCCATCACCTCCAGCACCGTCGCCCTGGCCTGGAACGCGTCGACCGACAACAACTCCGTCGCCGCCTACGACGTGTACCGGGGCGCCACCCTGGTCGCCACCGTCCCGGCGGACACCCTCACCACTACAGTCACCGGCCTGTCCCCCGCCACCAGCTACGGGTTCACCGTCAAGGCACGGGACGCCGCCGACAACGCCTCCCCGGCGAGCAACACCCTCACGATCACCACGCACGAAGCCGTCGGCAACGGCGGTTACGCGACCGTCGGTTACTTCGTCCAATGGGGCATCTACGGCCGCCAGTACAACGTCAAGAACCTGGACACCTCCGGTGCCGCCGCCAAACTGGACGTGATCAACTACGCCTTCGGCAATATCGACCCCGTCAACCTCACCTGCCTCAACGGCGTGGTCAAGGGAGTCTCCGGCAATCCCCAGGACCCCAACGAGGGCGATGGGGCGGGCGACGCCGAGGCCGACTACGGCCGTGCCTTCCCCGCCTCCCAGTCCGTGGACGGCGTGGCCGACGACGGCTGGGGCAAGCTGCGCGGCAACTTCAACCAGCTCAAGAAGCTCAAGGAGAAGTATCCGAACCTGAAGATCGTCATCTCCCTGGGCGGGTGGACGTTCTCCAAGTACTTCTCCGATGTCGCCGCGACCCAGGCCTCACGCGAGAAGTTCGTGAAGTCCTGTGTGGACATGTACATCAAGGGCGATCTGCCGCTGTACAACGGCGCCGGAGGACCGGGTGCCGCCGCCGGGATCTTCGACGGCATCGACCTGGACTGGGAGTGGCCCGGCTCCCCGGACGGTCACCCCGGCAACCACTGGAGCACCGCCGACAAGGCCAACAACACCGCCCTGATCGCGGAGTTCCGCAAGCAGCTCGACGCGCTCGGCGGCGACCACAAGCTGCTCACCGCGTTCACCCCGGCCGACCCGAAGAAGATCGACGCCGGCTGGGACATCTCGAAGATCTTCGACGATCTGGACTACGCCAACGTCCAGGGCTACGACTTCCACGGCGCGGGCAGTGACAACTCCTGGGAGCCCGGCCGCACCGGCCACCAGGCCAACCTCTACACCGACGCCCAGTCGCCCTACCCGAACGACTTCAGCATCGACAGTGCCGTGAAGGCGTACACCGACGCGGGTGTCAGCCCACGCAAGCTCACCATCGGCTTCCCCTTCTACGGCCGAGGCTGGAAGGAGGTCGCCGACGGCGGCGTCAGCGGTGAGTGGCAGACCGCGAACGGGGCGGCCCCCGGCCAGTTCGCGGAGGAGGCCGGTACTCACGGCTACCAGAATCTGATCACCAGCTATCCCGGCATGACCGTCGTCCACGACGCCCAGTCGATCTCCACCTACGGCTATACGGGCAACAACGGCACCTGGTGGTCCTTCGACGACACCTGGTCGATCGGGAAGAAGACGGAGTACATCAAATCGAAGGGGTTGCTGGGCGGCATGGTCTGGGAGATGTCCGGTGACACCCCGACCGGCACCCTGATGAACGCCTTGGACGCCGGACTCCAGTAACGCCCTGGACACCGGACTCCAACAACGCCCCCGGCAAGTAGAGAGGGAAATTCGCTCAGCCCGCGCGCGGAGTGCGGGCTGAGCACCCGGGTGTACCGCATCGCCCAGGAGGCCGGCCTCCGGTCGCGGTGTACCGCATCGCCCAAGAGGCCGACCGCCGGTCGATCGTGTGCTCAGTGCGTCAGAAAGAGCTTGAGGGCGATGATCAGCAGGCCCAGGAGCAGATTGACCGACGCGGTGATGATCATCAGCCGCCGGGACGCGCCCGCGCGGTGTGCGGCGGCCACCGACCAGCCCACCTGCCCGGCCACCGCGACGGAGAGCGCCAGCCAGAGGGCGCCCAGCACATCGAGGCCCAGGAGCGGGCTGACGGCCACGGCGAGGGCCGGGGGTACGGCGGCGTTGACGATCGGCCACTCTTCCCGGCACACCCGGAGCACGACGCGGCGGTTCAGCGACTGATGCGCCAGACGGGCCCCGAACAGCTGGGCGTGCACATGCGCGAACCAGAACACGACGCCGGTGAGCAGCAGCAGGAGCACCAGCTCGGCGCGGGGGAACTCGCCCAGGGAACCGGCGCCGATCACCACGGAGGCCGCGAGCATCGATCCGTAGACGCCGCCCGTGTAGTCCGCCCGCTTGCGGCGCTCGGCCGGACGGGTCCTCGTTCTGGACACCGAATGACTCCCTCCCCCGCTCGGCCCCCGCCGCTCCCCCCATCGCAGCGGACCTGCGCGCCCCGCGCCTCACCCGCCACGGGCGAAGATGTCACCGGTGACACTCGGCTGTCAGCCCCCGACCGTCAGCCCTCGGACGGCGGCTCCGCCAACCGGTCCGCCAACGGATTCACGGGCTGATCCGCCAGCGGATTCGCCAGCGGCCGGTACCGCGCGTCCGCCCCGTCCGCCCGTGTCCAGCGCAGCAGCAGATTGGTCTTGGCGGGGAGGGTGGGCGCGGCCAGCAGGGCGGGGATCTCGGGGAGGGCGTGGCGGCGCAGCTCGCGCCGGAGCGCGGGCCAGGGGGTGAAACCGGGGTGGCGTTCGGCGAGCGCGCCCGCGACCTCCAGCAGGTGGTTCACCACCAGGCAGTACACCAGCCGCTCCCACCCGGCCGCCCGCCCCACGTCCGCGACCAGCTTGACGCCCTCGGCGTCCCGGAACAGCGCCCGTACGGGCGTGCCGTCCGGCGCGCAGACGATCACCGCGTTCTGGAGGTGGGCCTCCAGAACCACCCCGTGCGCGGCGAAGGCCGTCAGCGCGGGCGGCACCACCTGGGCGAGATACGCCTCCCACCAGCGCCCGGGATCGGCGGCCCCGGCGAGCGGACTGCCCTCGAAGCCCTCCACCAGACCGGCGGCGAGATACGCCGTCCCGCCGGGCGGGAGCTGCCCGCGCAGTCCGTCCCGGGTCATGACGGCGAGTTCCTCGAAGGCGAAGTCGGCGGTCCGGTAGCACCGGTCGCTCAGCCAGCTGCCGCCGGACCGCTCCAGCGCCCGGGTCGCCGCCGCGTCCGTGCGGCGCAGTTTCAGCAGGTCGTGGCGCCACAGCCGCCGTACGTCGTTGGTGATGCGCACGTCCAGGCTGAACTTCAGGAAATGATCCGCCTCGGGCGCGTACACCGTACGGATCGCGGCCGTCGGCCAGACCGGCGAGGGGGTGGTCCCCAGGCGGATCAGCCTGCCGTCCGCGAGCGGGGCGGCGAGCCGGTCGCCGAGCAGGGCGAGCTGCCAGGGGTGGGCCGGGAGCAGCCGGTAGCCGGGCGGGGCCGTCCCGAAGGCATCCAGCGCCGTCGTGTCGCCCTCCTCCACCACCGCGTCCTCGCGCAGGCCGAGCAGCGTCAGCGGAAAGCGGGCGTACGCCTCGGGCGCGTACGGCAGCCAGCCGGACGGCGGGCCACCGCCGCGTGCCTTCGGGGCCGGGTGATAGGGGTGACCGGTGATCAGGGACTGCTCGGAGAGCAGGTAGGGGTCGGCGGGAGGTACGGCACGCGCGCGGGCGGTGAGCAGCGCGGCCAGCGTCTCGCGGCTGTCGCGCATCTCGGCGGGCAGTTCGTGGTTGGCCAGGCCGGTGAGCCGGGTCAGCTCCTCGCTGACCAGTTCGACCAGCTCCGTGAACCCGAGGGTCTTCCAGCGGCCGGAGACCCGTACCTCGGGCTCGGTGGGCCGCCGCGTGCCGCGCACCCGCAGGAGGCGGCCGGTGCCGGGCAGGCGGTACGTCCGAAGGCCTGCGTCCCCGTCAACGTCACCGCCATCGACCTCGGCCCCCGCCCCGCCACCGACCTCGACCTCCGCCCCCGCCCCCGCCCCGGCAGGGGACCGCACCGGCTCCGCCACCTCCCGCAGCAGGCAGTTCAGCAGCGGCGCGGCGGCGTAGGCGTCGGCCAGGCCGCCGGTGCCGGTGTCGGCATCGGTGGCGGCCGGGGTGGCGGCGGCGCCGGTGGGTGGGGGGATGAGGTCCACGCGTTCCACTCGTTCCCTACGGTTCATTCGGGCGGGGACGATCAGTATCTCTCGCGGATCCGATCGGGACCGCCCCGTTCGTACCGCTCTCGTACCGCTCCTACCGAAGGTAGACCCCCCGTGTACCCACCCCCCGCAGCCGACACCGAGGTGGCAGGCGAGCTGGCCGCCGTCCGTCCCGGACTCCTTCCCGGGTTCGCGGCCGGACTGCCCGGCGCCCGCGCGGCCGTGCTGACCCGGCTGTGGCGTGCCCTGACCCATGAGCCGCTGCCCTGGATCGAGCGCGTCGAGCACGTCCCGTACGTCGAAGGGGGGCCGTCCCCCGACGCCGTCACCCTGCGTCTGCGCGACGGACGCCGGCTGCACGGCCCCACCCCCGACCCGTACGCCACCGACGCCTACGTCACCGTCGTCCACCTGGACACGCGCCCGTACGACGATCCGGCCCGGCTCCTGGCCGACCTCGGCGTCCCGCACGGCTCGGGATTCGCCGCCGAACTCGCCCACAGCGTCGCCTCACTGGCCCTGTCCCGCGCCGCGCAGGAGCCGGAGCAGGGGGCGCCCCCGACCAGGGAGTGGGAGTGGGAACAGCGGATCGTGGACGGACATCCGTACCACCCCAACTGCCGGTCCCGGCCCGGCTTCTCGGTGACCGAGCAGCTCGCGTACGCGCCCGAGCACCGACCGCTGGTGCGGCTGGGGCTGGTGCCGGTCCCGGCGGACGGGTGCCTGGTCGCGGGCGACTGGCCCGGCGACCTGCGGGACGGCAGCAGGCTGCTGATCCCGGTCCACCCCTGGCAGGCGGCCCATGTCCTCAAGCGCCCCTTCGACCGGGATCTGGGCGCCCATCCGCTGATGTCCCTGCGCACGCTCGCCCTCCCCGGCGGACCGCACGTCAAGACCGCGCTCAGCGCCCGGCTGACCTCCTCCGTGCGGGACATCTCGGTGCCGTCGGTGACCTCGTCGGCCCTGCTGTCGGCGTTCGCGGAACGGCTGGCCGCCCGCCTGGACGGCCTCCTGCACATCACCCGCACCCTGGGCGCGGTGACCGACGGCACGCCCGAACTGGCCGCCGTCCTAAGGGAGTCACCGCAGGTGTACGCGGGGAGGGGCGAGCGGGTCGTCCCGGTGGCGGCGCTGCCCCTGACCGGCCTCACACAATCCCCGGCCTGGCTCACCGCCTTCGCACGCCTCACGCTCACCGTCGGCCTGCGGCTGCTGGAGCTGGGCGTCGCCCTGGAGGCCCACGGCCAGAACCTCCTCGTCGTCCTCTCCCCCACCGACGCCCCGCTCCGCCTGGTCTACCGGGACCTCGCCGACATCCGGGTCAGCCCGGCCCGGCTGGCCCGGCACGGCATCGAGGTCCCGCCGGAGCTGCCCGCCCGCATCATGACGGACGATCGGGACACCCTGCGCCGCAAACTGTTCGGCTCCCTGGTGGCGGGCACGCTGGCCGCGACGGCAGGCTCCGGCACCGCGCTGGGAGCGGCGCTCGAACCCGTCGTACGAGAGCTGCCGCGCACCCCCGACACCGCCGCGCTGTGGGAGGCGCCGATCCCCGCGAAGGCGCTGACGCTGATGCGGCTGACCCCGGAACGGAAGGGGGACCTCTGGGCGGAGCTGCCGAATCCTCTGCTCTGACCCCCGCCACGTCCCTTTGACATGACCCGGCGTCAACCCCACGCCCCACCCACCGTTTTGGAGCCGCGCACCCGGGATCAATAAGATCCGCCGATGATCACAAGACAACGGCCGGCGGTGGGCGTGTGCGTCCTGCTCGCCGCGCTGCTGGCCGGGCTGGCGTTCCCGTCCACGGCGCTGGCCGACGAAACGGACGAGACCACGGCCACCGCGCCCAAGGTCAATCTGGTGCTGGACGTCAGCGGTTCCATGCGGGAACGGGACATCGACGGACAGTCCCGGATGGCCGCGGCGAAGCAGGCGTTCAACGAGGTGCTGGACGCCACGCCCGAGGACGTCCAGCTCGGCATCCGCACCCTGGGCGCCGATTACCCCGGCGACGACAAGCAGCGCGGCTGCGAGGACACCGCGCAGCTCTATCCGGTCGGCCCGCTGGACCGGACCGAGGCGAAGACGGCGGTGGCGACCCTCGCGCCGACCGGCTGGACCCCGATCGGACCCGCGCTGCTCGCCGCCGCCGACGACTTCGAGACCGGCACCGGCACCGAAACCGGCACCGGCTCGAAGCGGATCGTGCTGATCAGCGACGGCGAGGACACCTGCGCCCCGCTGGACCCGTGCGAGGTGGCCCGGGAGATCGCGGCCAAGGGCATCGGCCTGACCATCGACACCCTCGGCCTGGTGCCCAACACCAAGATGCGGCAGCAGCTCAGCTGTATCGCGGAGGCGACCGGCGGCACGTACACCTCGATCGAGCACACCGATGAACTCACCGACCGGGTGAATCAGTTGGTGGAGCGGGCGGCCGATCCGGTGGTGACCCCGGTGGCCGTCGAGGGCGCCGACCGGTGTGCCGGGGCGCCCGCGCTGGAGTCGGGCCTGTACACCGACCGCCAGGACTTCGGTCAGGCCCGCTGGTACCGGGTGGATATCGAGCCCGGCAAGGAGCTGCGCGCCTCGGTGAGCGTGGCGGCGGACAGGGCGGTGAACCCCGACTACGGGGTGCTGCTGCGGGCGGTCACGGCCTCGGGCCGGGAGATCGTGCGCGGCGAGGCCGCCGGGACGGGCCGTACGGATGTGATCTCGACGGGCCTGCGCTACCCCAAGGCGGAGAGCGACGACGACGGCGACGGGACGGCCCCGGCGGAGACGGTCTGTCTCCAGGTCACCAGCTCCTTCACGGCGGCTTCCGGGGTGCAGACCACGCCGGGTCTGCCGCTGGAGCTGACGGTGGACGTGGTGGACGGGCCGTCACCGGCCGCCGATGTGGCCGCGTTCGGCCTGGGGCGCGGGTGGTGGCTGCTGGCCGCGCTGGTACTGACCGGTTTCGTCGCGGGTCTGCTGTGGGGCTGGATCTCCCGGTGGCGGGTCGCGGTCTGGAGGACGAGCTGATGACGCGTACGCGTAGCGCACGGGTGCTGGGAGTGCCAAGGGTGCTGAAGGTCCTGACCGGCGCCCTGCTGGCCGTCGGCCTGGCGGCGGCCCCGGCGGCGGCCGACACCACCCCCTCCGCGAGCCCCGCCGAGGACTCCGGGACGGGGCCGACCACGGCGGGCACGTCCTTCCGTACGGCGACCGAACTCGACCAGGGCCAGACGGGCACCGCCGACGCCTCGGCGGGCGACTACCTGTACTGGTCCTTCCCGGCCGACTCGGGTCAGCGCCCCACCGTCACGGCGACGGTGAAGCTGCCCGAGTCGCATGCCGCCCAGACCTGGCAGATCGATGTGTACGACGGACTGCGGCGCCGTCAGGCGTGCCAGTACGGGGCGCAGACCCGGACCGCGGCGGCCGGTGCGGCCTCCGTGGAGCTGGCGTGCGTGCTGCGCACGGTCCGCGCCTGGTCCGAGCCGTGGGCCAATGACCCGCTGCCGGGCACGTACTACCTCCGGCTCACCGCGCTGGGCGTGCCGACGGCCGATCTCGGGCTGCCGGTGAGCACCGAGGTGCGGGTCGGGTCCAAGGACATCGGGGGTGCGGCGGCGGTGGACGGTTCGCTGGCGGAGCCGCTGGTGCCGGGCGTGGCGGTCGCCGTCGAGCAGTCCGAGGAGGACTCGACGGCAGGGGCCGTGCTGTCGGCGATCGAGCCGGAGGACGGCTGGGCGTCGGGCTGGTGGTCCGACCGATGGGTGTGGACCGCGATCGGGGGCGCGTTGGCCGCGCTCGCGGGGATCGGCGGCTACGCCCTGACACGCGGTTCGGGCCGCCCGCCCAGGCCCTGAGACACCGTCGTGGACAGGCCGTAGGCCGCCCCGGGGGGGGGGGGGGGGCGGGGGGGGGGGGGCCCCCCCGCCCCCCCCCCCCCGGGGGGGGGGGCCCCCCCCCCGGGGGCCCCCCCCCCCCCCCCCGGCGCCGGGGGGGCGC